>PPDG01000461.1 GCA_002899795.1 Desulfobacteraceae bacterium
GCCAGAACCGCCGGGTTCAATACCTTAAATTTTGGCAAGATGGGAAATGTCACCTTGCTTTTTACCATCCTGCTCATGTTCATTGGAGCCGCTTCAGGGTCCACAGGGGGCGGCATCAAAGTCAACACTTTGGGGGTTCTTTTTGCCCTCAGTCGGTCACGGCTTCGGGGTGAGGAAACGACGAGTATTTTCCGCCGTACTCTAACAGCTGAAACCGTTGGACGAGCTATCTCCGTGTTCGTTGTGGCCGTAATAGTTATCTATGCTGCCACCATGGCCCTAACCGTAAGTGAATTGGGGACCACTATCCACGAAGAGAGCAGGGGACTTTTCCTTGAACTTCTCTTTGAGGTGGTCTCTGCTTTTGGCACTGTGGGGCTCAGTGCAGGGGTGACCTCAAAGCTGAGCACTTTGGGCAAGTTGATCCTGGTTGTGGTGATGTTTGTCGGGCGATTGGGTCCGCTCTCCATAGCTGTGGCTTTGAGCGGAAGGGAGCCCCGGTCCACGATTCAGTATGCAGAGGAGAATGTCATGATTGGTTGAGTCAAATAGTATAGCTATTTGAAGCCAGCCGCAAACCATTGCAGCGCTCCAACAAAAATGTGCTAAAGGATGCATCATGGGACAATTTGCCGTTATCGGCCTTGGTAATTTCGGCTACTACCTTGGAAGCTATCTCTATGAAAAAGGCCATGAGGTCATCGCCTTGGATATCAACAAGAGTCAAGTGCAAAAGAGCAAGGATGTTGTCAGCCAGGCCGTTGTGGCTGACGCTACCGATCGGGAAGCACTGGAATCCCTGGGTATTAGTCAAGTGGATGCAGTGGTGGTCTGCATTGGTACAAGAATGCAGGCGAGTATCCTGGCCACACTGCACCTGAAAGAACTGGGGGTTAAACGTATACTTGCCAAGGCGACCAGTGAAGAGCACGGCCGGATTTTGAAGAAAGTCGGGGCCAGTGAAATCATCTTTCCGGAAAAAGATTTGGCCATTGGTGTGGGCACCCGTCTGGACAATCCCAATATCCTTGACTACCTGCCTTTTATTGAAGGTTACAGTATTGCAGAGCTTGCACCACCAAAAGAGTTCGTGGGTAAATCGCTCAAGGATCTGGATCTGATTAACCGCTTTAGCATTCAGGTGCTGGCTATCAAAGAGATCGTTCCCAAGAGATTTACGCAAATTCCTACAGGAGCCTTTCTGGTAAAGGATAGCGATGCCCTCATCGTTTTAGGTCCTGATGAGGTCCTGAAAAAGCTTCAAGCCGGAGATTTCAGGATCTGAGACGAACACGATTGCACTGATCACCGACGGAGGAGGAAAACGCCTGCTCCAATACAAACCGTTGGTCAGGTTGGCCAGTGGCCAGGTGGTCTGACCACGCTATCATTTTGAAATATCAAGAATCATTTCCCAGGAATATCCGTTTTCAGGGCAAAATCGCCCCGCTTTTCGACATCATTCCATTTGATATCAACTACTTAGTTTGGCCCGACCGAAAGCGTGCCTTCTTCTACCATGAAAATTCGGATTGACATTCCGAATTTTCATGGTAGAATCCATCCCATGATTGACAGACCATTTTATCTTAAACGGCTATCGACCGCAGTGCAGCGTTCTCCTGTTACTGCCCTTCTCGGACCCAGGCAGGTCGGCAAGACAACTCTGGCCCATATGTTCGGCCGAGGCCAAAAGGCCGCTTACTTTGATCTCGAGTCACAGCCCGACATACAGAGGTTGCAGAATCCCGAATTAGTGCTCGGCTCCCTTCAAGGGATCGTCCTTCTGGACGAAATCCAGAGAATGCCCGAACTGTTCAACGTTTTGCGCGTCCTCGTGGATCGTCAGGATGTCCAGGCGCGTTTCCTTATCCTCGGCAGCGCTTCGCCTGATATCGTCAAGAATATTTCCGAGACTCTTGCTGGCCGGGTGGAGTTCATAGAACTCTCAGGCTTTGATTTACAAGAGACTGGCGCCGATTCCGTTGATAAACTCTGGTTGCGAGGTGGATTTCCTCGTTCTTTTCTCGCGAAATCAGACCAAGACAGCATGGCCTGGCGCGAGGGCTTCATTACTACCTTCCTGGAACGCGATATCCCGCAACTTGGAATTACGATTCCTCCACTCGCCATGCGCCGCTTCTGGACTATGCTGGCCCACTATCACGGACAGACCTGGAATGCTTCCGAATTGGCCCGCTCCATGGGTCTTACCGACAAAACGGTGCGCTCCTACCTTGATGTCCTGACCGGGACCTTTATTGTCGGTCAGCTGCAACCGTGGTATGAGAACATTGGAAAACGCCAGGTCAAAGCACCCAAGATATACCTGAGGGACTCTGGAATTCTTCACGGGTTGCTCAACCTGCCTGATTTTCATAGTCTCTCAGGTCATCCTCGAGTGGGCGCATCGTGGGAAGGCTTTGCGCTCGAGCAAATCCTGCAGAATATTAGACCACGTCAAGCCTTCTTTTGGGCTACCCATACCGGTGCTGAGCTTGATCTTTTCCTTTTTTATCGAGGGCGTCGCTACGGCGTAGCATTCAAATTCAGTGAAGCACCAAAGATAACAAAATCGATGCGGATAGCCTTGGACGATTTGAACTTAGATCATTTGTGGATCATTTATCCTGGCCAGGATAGTTACCCAGTGGATGACAAGATATCTGTTCGGTCGGTTAATGATATCCGGCAGCTGGAGCAAGAAATGACCTAAATTCTCACATCTGTAGAGGCCTGAGGCACTCTGACCAATTCTTATAAAACTACCCAATATCGCTCTTCTTGCCCCCATAAAAGCAATTATTGCCCCAAAATCGCCCCGTTTTTCGACATCATTTCATTTGATATCAAGTACTTGGTTTGGCCCGACCCCTTGTGCCCTTGTGTTTGTGGTAATGTCTGGGGATTGCGGGGTGCACGTCTTTACTACTTATTAGTTCTAAGAGCCTGATCGAAGTCCGAGAGGATGTCTGTGGTGGCCTCGAGGCCCACAGACAACCTTATCAAGCTTTCAGAGATTCCTACCTGTTTACATTCTTCTGGACTGAGACAAGCGTGGGAAGTCGTAACTGGCCGGGTAATGAGAGACTCAACCCCACCAAGGCTTGGGGCGCAGATGGGGATGGTGGCATTCCGGATAAATCGTTCTGCCAGTTCCACACCTCCTTGCAACTCAAAACTCAACATACCGCCAAAGCCGTCGAAAAGCTCCCTCGCCCGGTTATGGTGCGGATGGCTGGCAAGCCCGGGATAGTGCACCGTTTCCACCTCCGGCCGGCTCTCGAGAAACCGGGCGATCTCCATTGCACTGGCATTCTGCTGTCTCACCCTCACTGCAAGGGTCTTGATGCCGCGATGGAGAAGAAAGCAGGCGTGAGGATCGAGAGTTCCTCCAAGATGGTTGAGCTTGTGGGTGATCTTGCTGATTAGTTCTTCCGGACCGATCACTGCCCCCGCTACTATGTCGGAGTGGCCATTTAAGTATTTGGAGCAACTGTGAATGGAGAGATCAAAACCGTGTTCCAGAGGGCGGAAATTAATCGGGCTGGGAAAGGTGTTGTCGATAATAGAATGGAGTCGGTGCTCTCTGGAAAATTCTACTATGGCCTTTAGGTCGGCAACCTGCATCAGAGGATTGGTTATGCTCTCCACATAGACGGCTTTGGTATTTGGGCGCAATAGCTTTTTCCAGGCGTCCGCATCTCTACCACAGATGAAATCGGATGAGATTCCGTAGGCAGGGAGATCTTTGGTGATGAGGTCATGGGTACCACCATAGAGACAGTCTTGGGCGAGGAAGTGATCTCCAGCGGAGAGTAGAGCGAGGAGCGTGGTAGATATGGCCGCCATGCCGCTGGCACTCACTACTGCCGCTTCACCATTTTCTAAGGCCGCCAGTTTCTCATGAAGTGCAACATGGTTGGGGGTATTATTTAGGCGAATGTAGCGGAGATCGTGGTAGCTTTCCTGGCCAGCGTACTCGAAAGTTGAGGATTGGAAGATGGGAATGCTGACCGCTCCCTGAATAAGGGGGTTTGGTTCACCGGCGTGAATAAGCTTGGTATCAATTTCTCTATTAGTTTTTCCCATCTCTCGTCCCCCATTCCCTGCTTACAAGGTTTTCCCCTATGCCGCACTTGAGTATCTCACAACTTACCCATTATTGGTCAAGCCACTTTTGGGTAAATCTACCTATTTGCGGTCAAACCAGAATTGGGTAAAACTTGTAAGGGAGTATGGTTTTGCCAAAAAAACCCCGGGGATATAAACCGGGGTTTTGTTTGATGCGGTGGCGGAAGTGCATGGGAATCGAAACTATGCACTACTCACTTTAAGTATTTGATTTGTCAAATCTTTCTCGATCCAACTTTTTGGCTTGTAGTAGTCCTGTAGTTGTCTAGGTCTACTGACCTGCCCCCAATTAATGTAC
>PPDG01000108.1 GCA_002899795.1 Desulfobacteraceae bacterium
AGGATGACTCCAGGATTCCCAGAGCTCGCGCCCGCTTCGAGTATGGAATTCGATCACTGGCAAAGGCCTGTACATTGGGATCGTAGACTGGTTTTGATAGGCCGATGAGCACAAAACCAACAAGCGCCAGTGAAAAAGTTCGAGACACAGATACGGTCAAACTCCCGAGAAAGAGGGCGGACAACCCAATTACCATGCCCCAAGCGTATCCCTTCCGCTCCCCCAAAAGCCCCCAGAGCGCACCGGTTAGGCCGACTAAATGCCGTGCTGCCACCAGGAGACCTGCCCTTTCAAAGGAGATCCCCAAACCTCTGGCGATTGCCGGAAGAAAAGGGTAGGTCACCCGGACAGCCAGATTCAGGGTAACCCTGCTAAATAGAACTAAGAACCATGACAACTTTGACATGCGAAAGAACCCCGCGCTTAACCTGAGGACTCAATACTTGGCAGCCCCCCACGCACGAATCATCTAGAACATCGAGAACGTGAAGATTCAGGAATTAAGGGATTTAGGAATTAAGGAATTTGGGAATTAAGGATGGTAGCATACACGATTGTGACGAAATGTTGGTGGAAAAAACTCAGAAAATAGATAGAATTGGATATTACTATTAATAATCCCCACTCAGTGCGCAGGGAAGGTTGCTGAGAGCAGCCCCCCATCGTTAAAATAATCGCTAGCTAGTTTCCAGGAGATTCATCATGCTCCCCCAGAGAGTTGTGGAAGAGATTGAAACGAACCGCCAGCGCTATGTGGCAGAGCTTACCGACTTCTTGCGGATTCCCAGTGTGAGCACTGACTCTGAGTATGCTGAGAACACTCGGCAAAGTGCAGAATGGGTGGTGAATAAACTCAAGAAACTGGGATTTCAAACAGAGCTTCGTGAAACTGCGGGTCATCCTGTGGTCTGCGGACACCTTGTGTCTGCTGCCAGTCTACCCACACTTCTTATTTACGGGCATTACGACGTTCAGCCCCCGGATCCTTTGGATGAATGGGTTACTCCTCCCTTCTCCCCGGACATTCGGGACGGTTACATCTATGCGAGGGGCGCCACCGATAACAAGGGACAATGCCTCACCTATTTCGAGGCCATGGAAGCTATACTCGCGGTAAGTGGGAAACTGCCCCTCAATGTCAAAGTGCTGGTTGAGGGGGAGGAAGAAATTGGCAGTCCCAACCTCGGTCCCTTTTTGCAGGAAAATCTCGATGAGCTCAAGACCGATGTCATTGCCATTTCGGACGGCTCCCAATTTGCACCTGATATCCCTGCCATCACCTATGGACTGAGGGGGCTTTCCTACCTGGAGGTGGGAGTACAGGGTCCACGCTTCGATCTCCATTCCGGGAGTTTTGGCGGGCTCGTAGCCAACCCCGTTCAGGTCCTTTCCGAAATGCTGGCCCAACTCAAGAACGAAGATGGAACCGTTGCGATTCCCAATTTTTACGACGATGTGCTGGAATTGGATCCAAGAGAACGTCAGGAAATGGCCGCTTTGCCAGTGGATGAAGTTGCACTAAAAAAATACCTGGGAATTGACGAATTAGTGGGTGAACCTGACCGCTCCATTGTGGAACGCAAGACAGCACGCCCCACACTAGATGTGAACGGCATCTGGGGAGGATTTGCTGGCGAGGGCGCAAAAACCATCATCCCTGCCAGAGCCGGAGCCAAGGTGAGCATGCGGTTGGTGCCGGATCAGCGTGCAGCTCAGACGAACGAGCTGTTCAAGGATTTTGTCAACTCACTGGCGCCCCCCGGTGTCAAGATCCAGATTTCAAAACTACACGGCTCCGATCCCGTTTTGGTAGAGCGCGATCAACCAGCGATCCAAGCCGCTGCCAGGGCCATAGAATTTGGCTTCGGAAAATACCCTTTATTCATTCGAGAGGGTGGTTCCATCCCCATTGTTGGCCTCTTCCAGAAAGAGCTCGGCTGCAAGAGCATCCTGCTTATGGGGTGGGGCAGCCCCGATGACGGTGCCCATTCCCCCAATGAACGTTTTTCCCTTGAGAGCTTCCACCGTGGCATCCTCTCCGCTGCGGCTCTTTTCTATGCTTTAGAGGAATCTTTTGAAGCTTAGTTATTGACATGAGTGACGGTGGCGGTTTTTATAATTGACAGCTATAGTGAACCCTGTTAACTGTTTCTATACCCTATCAAACTCGTGACAATTAAACTTCCAATTGACCGTAGCCAAGACAAATTCTGCTCAGGCCTCGTCTGAGACCTAGATGATATCGAGTAGGAAATATGCTGCAAGACTATCCCAAAAAGGCATTATTGAAGGATGGTTTCAGTTGTACCCTGAGGCCAATGATCAGCGATGATCTGGAAGGTCTTTACCGGTTTTTTGTCTCACTCCCTGAAAAGGACCTGAGATACCTGCGAGACGATCCAACGGATCGAAGACTCGTAGAGAAATGGTGCCGGCAAATCAACTACGACAAGGTCCTACCGATTCTGGCGGAGCACGAAGATAGGATACTCGCAAACGCTACTCTTCACAGGCAAACTTCGGGCTGGGGAAAGCATGTTGGTGAAATGCGGGTAACCATCGCTACTGAAGTCAGGCAGCGCGGCCTGGGCTCCAGAATGGTGGAAGAACTCTCAGGCCTCGCTCGCGCGGCCGGCCTCGATAAGCTTTGCGCCAGGGCCATTGCTTCCCAAACCGATGCGATAAAGGTCTTTGAAAAGAATGGCTTCAGCCTGGTAGCTACCTTGAAAAATTTCGTAAAAGATGTCCATCAAGATGAGTACCAAGATATCGCTATGCTGGTTAAGGACCTGAGCCAGAAATAGCGGAGACGAAGGAGTTTCTATGCGAGAGGTGGTAATAGCGAGTGCTGTTCGCACTGCCATTGGTGGATTCGGGGGCGCGTTGAGTACTGTGCCAGCTGATGAATTGGGGGGAATCGTAATAAAAGAGGTCCTTGCCAGAGCGCAAATCAGGCCAGAGAAGGTTGATGAGGTGATAATGGGTAACGTGCTGCAGGCGGGACTGGGCAAGAATTCGGCAGGACAGGCCGCAGTGCGAGCTGGGATAAGCCAATACAGTCCGTCTTTTACAGTGAGCAAGGTTTGTGGTGCGGGAATGAAAGCGGTAATCATGGCAGCTCAGACCATAAAGTCCGGAGACGCGGATATCATTGTTGCCGGGGGCATGGAAAATATGAGCGCCACAACTTTCTTCCTGCCGCAAACTGCCGAGCAGCCTGAAAAGGGGTCCGAGGAAGCCATCGAGACCATGATCCAGGACGGGCTTTGGTGCTCCTTTGGGGACACTGAAGCGGGCACTGCCCCGGATAGCGTTGGAGAGAGGTTCGGAATCAGCAGGGAAGAACAGGACACATACGCTGCGAGGAGTCATCAGAAGGCTGAAGCTGCAACAACTTCCGGCCGTTTCAAAGACGAGATCGTGCCAGTTGAGGTGGCCCAAACAGCAGGAGACCCAAATATTTGTGCTACCGACGAGAATCCTAGATTCGGCGCGACCGCTGAGACTTTGGCTAAACTGGAGCCTGCCTTTGCCAAGGCCGGAACCATAACTGCAGGGAATAGCTCGGGAGTCGCAGATGGGGCCGCAGCACTGTTATTGATGAGTGCAGAAAAGGCCTTCAAGATGGGAATCAAGCCCATGGCCAAATTCATTGGCTATGATTATCACTGGTGTGAACCTGAGCTGATGGGCTACGGACCCATTTATGCAGTGCGAAGTGCTCTTCATAAAGTCTGGGCTAAGCTTGACAAGGAAATCGATCTAGTGGAACTCAACGAAACCTTCGCTGCTCAGACCATTTTATCCCTGAGGGAGTTGAACCTTGATCCGGAGATAGTCAACGTCAATGGCGGCGCCATTGCTTTAGGACATCCCATGGGCTCAAGTGGTGCCAGGATATTAACCACGCTTCTCTATGAGATGCAGAAAAGGGACTCTAATGTGGGCTTGGCAGCCGGCATGGGGATCGCCTGCATTGTCGAGCGCGAATGGTATTACTAGGGGCAAATGTCTAAAGTGAGCTAAAGTGTCTAAAATGCCTAAAATAAAGAACATGTAAGAAAACAGAAAATAGAGAAAAGGAGGTTGCTTCTCCATGATTCTTTATGAATACCCTAAGAGAACAACTCTAAAAGATGGGACCCAACTCACCTTGAGGCCTCTCAGAAAAGAAGACCAGCAGGCACTGCACGAATATTTCTTGAGAATGCCCCCCGAAGACAGAATGGGGTTGAAAGATGATGTAACCGATCTCGAGGTAATTGAACATTGGATTTACGATCTGGACTATGATGTTGTCCTACCAGTGCTTGCTTTAGATGATGGCCACATTGTGGCCAATGCCACTCTTCATTTCAATCAAATTGGCTGGACAAAACATCAGGGAGAAATTCGTATCACCAGCGACCCAGACTACAGACAAA
>PPDG01000201.1 GCA_002899795.1 Desulfobacteraceae bacterium
AGGTCAGTCTGCCTGTAACCATTAAGACTGAAGAAGAGACTCTTGAACGGGTTACATACGACATCAGTCCTGACGGGGCCTTTATTCGCGGTCTGTCTCCCCTTGAGCTGCATGAAGTCATCGATATAATCATCAGTGGTCCTGACCGCCGAATAGAGGTCAAAGCTAGGGTGGTCTGGTCGAGTACCCAAGTTCCTCCTGAACAGGATATGCCGCGCGGCATGGGTGTCGAGTTCATTAAGATCTCTGATGAAGACCGGAAATTCATTTCCTCTTTAGTTTCAGATCGTGATTTTGCCGTGTACTTGAGATCCGCGGCCCCGGACGAAGATGAGGGTCCGGAGAGCTTGACAGAGGAACAGCTGGTAGAGGAAGAGAAAGAAGAAGACGCGTATAACCCTGCCCAAGAGCCACCCAAAAAATGCCCCCGGGGACACAAACATTTGTCCTGGTCCGCTGATGAAGACTATCTTTTCTGTTGGGACTGCAATAGGCAGTATTCTCTCGCTGAGTGCCGTGATCCGAAGAATGCCGGTTCCCCAGGTGGTATTGATTCAGAGGACTAACCCCCTTGGCTGAAGACGTTAAACGAGCCGAGGTCCACCCTTTCAAATGCTCCCAGTGAACCCTCACCGTAATAGCTAGCCTACTGAAAAAGTGTGTCCTGTTTGTGGGAGTACGCTGCTCAAGCCTGAGAAGCGTTGACCGTAATCAACACCTTGCGCCAGAGTCAAGATCAGCCAAAGTTTAGATTAAGGAATGTAATCTAAACTATATTTTGACTTACGTATTTCCATGATTAACATTTCTAAGAATCTATTGGACCGGCTTTGACCCTAGCCCGGATATTTCATGAGTAACTTGCTGCGACCACGGATATGGCCGTCCTTCCTGGCGTCCTCGGGTGTCGGCCCCTGCGACGTACCGCTCAGGTACGCCTCGGAACCAACACCCTGCGGTTGCCAGGTGGCACACCCATCTTCGCGGTCTCGCGACAGCAATTCATGAAATATCCGGGCTAGTGAAAAAAAACATACTGAATTGGATGGAGGAGGGAAGATGGTATCGATACAGTTCTCAAAAAGTAGAAGGATTTTTCTTGCTTTAATGATTATGTGGGCGATCATCCTGGTATCTTTCTCGGGTGTATCGGTTGCAGATGCTAAAAAGCCGCCAGCAGTTCCCCTCACAACAAAGAATCCCAACATAGCAATAGAAGAGCTGGGTTATCGTCTAGAGCCATTAACCAAAGATGATCTATCGGTGGAAGCCGATGGCTGGCTACAAGTATTGAAAAATCATGTTGGGAAAGTCAGTGCGGTGCAAATCGTGGCACTGAAGGCCGAAGGTGACAAGAAAACAAAATTACTCGAATCTGTCACCAAGCTCAAAGAGCAACAGACGGCTTTGTCCGACCGCTTTATGGTGGTTCTTGAAGAATTCAAATCAAAGGGTGGTAAAATTGAAGATTACGAAGCATATCTCAAAGCAATATCTGGAGTTAAGGTGGATATTTCCGATGCCAGCGCAACCTGGACGGTGGTTACAGGCTGGTTAACATCGGCTGAGGGCGGCCTCCGTTGGGCCAAAAATGTTTCAATGTTTTTCGTTATCCTATTGATTTCATGGATTTTGGCAAAGCTTCTTGGCAAAGCTGTTAAAAAAGCTGTGGTGAAACTTGAAAGTGCCTCTGAACTGTTAAAGAATTTTATTGTAAACATAGCTCGCAAAACCGTTTTCGTGATCGGTTTTGTCGTGGCCTTATCCATGCTGGAAATTAACATCGGACCGCTTCTGGCTGCCATCGGTGCCGCTGGTTTTATTGTAGGTTTTGCCCTGCAGGGAACGTTAAGCAATTTTGCAGCCGGCATTATGATCCTGGTGTACCGCCCATATGATATTGGTGATCTGGTTGACATCGGCGGCACTTTCGGAACGGTAGAAGCCATGACCATTGTATCGACAACCTTAAGAAAGCTCGACAATCAAAAAGTCATCGTTCCCAACAATAAGATCTGGGGAGATATCGTTACCAATGTTACTGGGACTAGCAAGCGTCGCGTCGATATGATGTTTGGCATTGGCTACAGTGACGACATTGCCAAAGCCCAAAAGATACTGGAAGAAATTTTGGCGAATCATGAAGCAATCTTAAAAGACCCTGAACCGGTTGTTCGAGTTCACGAATTAGGCGATTCCTCTGTTAATTTTGTTGTCCGGCCATGGGTAGAAACTGATAATTATTGGGACGTATACTGGGATATAACCCGCAGCGTTAAAGAGCGTTTTGATGCGGAGGGTGTGTCCATACCTTTCCCGCAACGAGATGTTCATCTACATCAGGTGCCAGCAACTTGATAGCAATCTGGCGTCTTGGCTTTCATCATTAGAAAGAGCAAGAAAAAGTTTAAAGCCCTGACCACTCTCGGTAGTGATCGGGGCTTTTTCTTCCTTATTGGTCTGCGCGGCTATTCTTGCTCTCAAATTTTTACTGCTCACCTTTAATCTTTTTTATAATTTTCGGAATGAAGAGTGAAAAGACAAACAACCCTATGGAAAAGAAAACCTTGAAAGACAGCAGTTCACCCCAGTTTCCTGAAACCCAAACATCTTTTAGTGTTCCTATGAAAAAAGTGAAGATAAAGGTCCCGACGATGATGCCCAGGGCTGTACCAAAAAAGTAGTCCCCAAAACGTACCTTGGTAAGGCCCATACCGAAATTCATGGGTGTGAATGGAAAGTAGAGAAGCCGCAGGTACAGGGTAGCGGCAAATCCGTTCCGCTCAATGGCATCGTCATATTTCTTCAACTTATCCCCAATCAGCGAGGCTGCAAATTCTCTACCGAGAGTGCGCCCAATCCAAAAAGCTGCACTGGCACCTACCATAGCTCCAAGCCAGACATAGAGAAACCCCCAATAGGCCCCAAAAATGGCAGCGCCTATACCGGTTAGTAGCGTTCCAGGCACGAAAAGACATACACCAGCAGCATAAACAAATACAAAAGCCAGAGAAGCCCACAACCCCAATGTATCAAGGAAGTTTCCCAAAGCTTCCGCAGTAAGATACCCTTTAACCGGTGTGAACTTAAAAATGTAGATGGCCATAATAACAAAAGCCACAAACATGAATGCTTTTATCATGGCTTTGTTGCGACCTGGAGTTGCGGACTCTATTACTTGTTCCATGTTCTCTCCCCCGACCTTATTTATTGTGCTCTGTGGTTTGTTTTCTTTTTCAGTACTTGTCATGTTCTGTTTACTCTTGACCATATGTCGCAACCACAGTAGATAGGTTACATTCCGTCGGGGATAAATTAGGTGTCAGGTTTCAGGTGTCAAGGAAAAAATATAAAAGCTGAAACTTGAACACTGATACCTTATTTGTTGTGATTTGTTATTTGGAATTTCTAGTCACTCTAATACTCCAGCACTCCAAAACCCTTAGTCCTTCTTAGCTGACACCACTGCATGCCCACCAAATTCCCGCCGAAGGGCGGCGAGAACTTTATCTTCAAAGGCATCTTTTTCCCTTGATCTGAACCTTCTGAAAAGTGAAAGAGCTATAACCGGGGCTGATACTCCGCTCTCCACAGCCTGCTGCACGGTCCAACGCCCCTCCCCAGAGTCTTCCACATAGCCACGAATCTCGGTCAGCCTTGCATCTTTGCCGAAGGCTGATTCTAGAAGTTCCAAGAGCCAGGACCGAATAACACTACCCTGATTCCAGAGATGAGCAACCTGAGAATAATCTAGAAACTCAGCATAAGGTGAGCCCTCCATAATAGCGAATCCCTCTCCGTAGGACTGCATCATGCCGTACTCTATGCCATTATGAACCATCTTGACGAAGTGCCCGGCACCGGTGGGGCCACAATAGAGGTAGCCGTTCTCCGGAGCAAGAGTTTTGAAAATGGGTTCAAGATGCTCGAAGACCTCTCGTTCTCCACCCATCATCATGCAATAACCAACCTCGAGTCCCCAGATGCCGCCGCTTACTCCCACATCCATGAACTTGATTGCCTTTGCAGCCAGCATCTCTGCCCGGCGAATATCATCTTTGTAGTAGGTGTTCCCCCCATCGATAACAATGTCACCCGGGGCAAGTAACTCCAGGAGCTGGTCAAGATGGTCATCAACCGGTTGGCCAGCGGGAAGCATGAGCCAAACCACCCGTGGTGCGGTCAACTTGTCAACGAGTTCGGTCAGTGAAAAGCTTCCTATCGCACCCTCTTTTACAATCTCCTCGGTCTTACTCGGGGTCCGGTTGTAGGCCACAACCTCATGGCCACCCTGGAGGAGCCGCTTTGCCATATTCATTCCCATGCGCCCCAACCCTATCATAGCTACTTGCATTCTTCTTGCTCCTTTAGGCGTGTTGGTGGATTCGCTTTGCTTAATCCACCCTACTGTTTGCCTTCTCG
>PPDG01000033.1 GCA_002899795.1 Desulfobacteraceae bacterium
ATGTCTGAAATGGCCCAAGATGGCGCAGTTTCTTATATCGAGGTTTCCGGTTGCTTGCTAGAATAAAATGTGGATTAGGGTGAAAAATTTGAACTCGAACTCAGTTAAGACGTAAGTGGGGATTACATCCCTTAATTTACACTTTGCTGGGATTTACATTGGCACAAGATATGGAAAGTTTTCAAGGCAGGAGGAGAGATTACATTACGCCGTATTTTTTCAGCTTCTTATGAAGAGTTCGCCGGGTGATGCCGAGCCTTCTGGCAGTTTCGCTCTTGTTGCCGCCTGCCGATTCGAGGGTCTGCAAGATGGTTACCTTTTCCACTTCCTCCAGGGGTAGGTCCGCCAGCAACTCTTCTCTAACCGCCTCCTGCTCCGGGGCGGGAACATCGCTGACCGAGAGGGGGAAATCCATTTCAGAGACATAGTCGCCCCGGCACAGAATTACACCGCGCTCAACAGCGTTCATCAATTCGCGCACGTTTCCCGGCCAGTCGTATCGTACCAACCGATCCATGGCCTGAGGGGTGAAGCCCTTGATGTGTTTGCGGTTTTTTTCAGCAAAAGAATCGAGAAAATGCTGGGCCAAAAGGGGTATGTCCTCGCGTCTTTCCCTCAGGGCAGGCACAGCCAGGGCAACCACGTTCAAGCGGTAGTAGAGATCTTCGCGAAACCGGCCATCCTTAATCTCTGCTTTTAAGTCTCTATTGGTGGCTGCTATTACCCGGACATCAACTCTCAAGACTTCCTCTCCACCAACCCTCTGAATCTCTTTCTCCTGGAGCACCCGTAGCAGCTTGGCTTGCATGGCCACAGACATCTCGCTAATTTCGTCCAGAAAGATGCTGCCACGGTTCGCCAGTCGGAATCTGCCTTCCTTGCGGCGGTCTGCACCCGTAAATGCCCCTTTTTCGTGGCCGAAAAGTTCTGACTCCAACAGGGTCTCAGTAATGGCAGCACAGTTCAGTTGGATGAATGGCTTCTCTCGGCGTGGGCTGTTCAAATGAATTGCGCTGGCAATGAGTTCCTTTCCCGTTCCAGATTCTCCGGTGATGAGTACTGTGGCTTCGGTGGGCGCCACTAAGGCCACGGTCTCCAGTAATTCCACCATAACCCGGCTGTGACCAATTATATCGCCGGTGTTGAAGCCGACCCCAAGTCTCTCTTTGAGGGCACGGTTTTCCTCTTTCAGTCGAGTATGATCCATGGCCCTGCCAATGGCCAGTTCGAGTTCATCGAAGTCCAGTGGTTTGCTTAGATAGTCGTACGCTCCTTTTTTCAAGGCCTCCACAGCCGTCTCCACCGAGGAATAGGCAGTCATGATGATGATGGGGATGGCTGCGTTATAGCTCTTTATCTCAGACAGGGCCTCCAGCCCGGAGACTTCAACCATACGAACGTCCATCAGAATTAGATCGTATGATTTTTCGTGTACCTGTTCGATGGCCCGAGCACCATCGTCCGCTTCCTGCACCGCATATCCCCACCCTCCCAGCAGGGTGCGTAGCATGGTTCGATGAGCCCGATCGTCGTCAACCACCAGTATGCTGCCCGGAGAACTAAGCTTAGCCACGATCTTGCTCCTCCTCTGCATCCGGCAGGATTAGAGTTATTGTGGTACCGAGGCCTGGTGTACTTTTCACTTTTACAGTTCCATGGTGAGCGTCAATAATCTTGTGCACGATGGCAAGACCGAGGCCGGTACCGTCTGGTTTGGTGGTAAAATAGGGATCAAAAATGTGCTCCTGATCCGCTGGATCTATGCCACCCCCGTTGTCGGCAACAATGATGGTTGTTAGTTTTCTCGTCTCATCCCTGGAGACCTTAACCTCCAAAATTCCTTGTGCACCCATGGTTTGCATAGAATTGAGGTAAAGGTTAAGCAAGACCTGACTCATTCTATCCGCATCAATAGGGACGTCCGGGAGATTGGAAGGAACCTCAGATTTTATCTCGATCCCCTTTGCCCGGGCATCGCCATCGATGAGCTTGAGAGAGTGTTGGATCAAATCAGCTAGCCCAACCGGCTTTATTCTGAGGGTGCTGGGGCGGGCGAACTCCAGTAGTTGGCCGATGACACGGTCCAGCCGTTCCACCTCCTGGATCATTGTGGTGGCCGTATCTCGATCCTGTGGATTATCCTTGAGTTTGTCCCTGAAATAAGTGGCAAAGCCCTTAACTGAACTCAAAGGGTTTCTAATTTCGTGGGCCACGCCGGCTGCCAGGCTTCCAAGTGAGGCCAATCGTTTCGTTCTCTCCACCTCCTGCTGCAATCGCCGAACCTCCATCAGGTCACGAAAAATAAAAACATAACCCAAAAAAGTGTTGTCTTCGCCGTGAAGACCGGCAGCGCTAACCCTAAGTGGCAGTCCGCTACCTCGCATTGTCTGGCAATCGAGTTCATCTTCGACAATCGTTCCCTTCGTCGCCAGGCGCTCAGTTAGTTGCCATAGCTCTGGAGGCAAAACCCCTGCCGCCTTTTCCCCCAAAACCTTGTGGCTCGAATCTCCAAGAATTGCCTCTGCCGTTTGGTTGAAAGCGGCCACCTTGCCATTTTCGTCTGTGGCCACAAGCCCCATGGGAAGATTCTCCACCACCTGGTCTGTAAAAGCCTGTACTTTGGCCAGGGTGCGGGTTGCCAGTTTGTAGCCCTGGGCCAGGAAAAGGGAGACCATTACCGCAAGACCAATCAGCAGCACCCCAATAGACATGGCCACCGTATGACGCCTGGACTCAACTCTCGCCGTTTCCATGGCACTCATATCCAGACCAACGAATATGTATAAAGCCGACCCATTTTGATCATTTCGGCCGCTCTCCAAAGACCTGTCAGTCGGATCTCTGCCCGACCCTGGCCCCCGCATCATCATGCCGTGATGACGCATGCGGCCCTGCCATGGCACGCCCTTAATAGGTTTGAAGCGTTTGTACACCTCAAAGGCAAAATTTCCTCTGTTTATCTGGACCTCATGCCATTGCACCGTATCGACTTCCTGTGGAGAAAGCACTCCATCTCTATATTGTTCGCCAATTTGTTCAGGGTTGCTGTGGGCAACCGCATACCCTTTTTCATCAGTTACCACCAGGTAAAGAATATCGGGCTGCTTGGCAGTTTCTGCCAGCAACCGCTGCAGCTGTGTGCCGCCCCAGCCCATACCCATCATTCCGGTTCTGGCCCCAGCCTCAAAGGAGCGGATGAGTGCAGCACCTTTCTCAACCAGAAGTCTGGTCATGTTCTCCCTGTCCTCCTTGATGCTGCTGCTGGCCAGAAAAAAGACTATAGGCGCCAATACGGCCAAGCTGCCCAGAACAGCCCAGGGAGACAAGGAGAGCCAGAGATTTTTTTTGTGTCCGTTAGTCATTGAAGCTGCTCATTAATCTTCATATCGAGGATGTCGAAAAAGGACCGAAATGTCATACCGGACACGACGGAGTCGCGATCCGTGGTTCGACAGGCTCACCACCCTGAGCAAAGTCGAAGGGGTATCCTGAAAACCTTCGTCTGCCCTGGATTCCCCGCCGCAGGCGGGCTTCGCGACTTCCGGAATGACGTAATCAGTGCTCGTGATGAAAGAATTGCCACGTGCACTACCATGCTCGCCAAAGGAATACCCAAAGCAATTTGTGGACCAGGTCCTCTTTTTTCAGCCACTTCCTTTAATGACCCGCTTGACTCGGGCCTTCCCGATAGTTACCTCTCCTGGAGCAAGGAAAAACAGGTGGATACTTTATATCCACCTGAATACCTCTTAGTCGCCAATATGGATAAAAAGTATCCACTTGAATGCTCCAAGTCAAGGTGAACAAACAAGGCGGCATGGATGCTCAGCATGAATTTGCTGTAATATTAACTGGTTAAATTGATAAAGATATTGTGGCACGAACATTGCCATAAAAGGAATCAAAGATAATAAGAAATACAATCGATTTAAGGAGGGAAACAGAAATGAGAAAAGTGTTAACGACTCTAGGAATTTTGGTTTTGGTGGGTTTTTTGGCAGCCCCAGTTTTTGCGCACCGTTGGGGTCGCGGCGGAAATTATGGCGGCCCCGGCTCTGGCGGGAGTGAGAGTGGAGAGTACGGCAACCTGAGCGAGAGCCAGCGGGCAGAGCTGGAAAAACTCGAGCAGAGTTTTTTCAACGACACGGCCAAACTCAGAGATGAGATCTGGAACAAGTCGGAGGAACTCAATACCGCGCTGAATGCAGCCGATCCTGATGCCAAAAAGGTCAGGACTCTGCAGCGTGAAATCAGCGCCCTCAAAGCCAAGATGAGCGAGCAAAGAGTAAACTTTGAGCTGGAAGCTCGCAAAATTGCGCCAAACACACGCTCTGGCCGAGGATACGGCAGGGGATACGCCGGGGGAGGATACGGCTACGGTATGGGGCCTCACCATGGACCACACGGTG
>PPDG01000190.1 GCA_002899795.1 Desulfobacteraceae bacterium
TGCAACAGTATGGGTAGAATCGTCAATTAGCCTGAGTGGCAATGCGACTTATATAGAGTAGATTAAGATTATTAATCTGAACAAATGAGCATTGAATTGTCAAGTGTATTGTCACCAAAAAAATTCTCAAATCAGTACTTCTATATCACAAAGATCTTTAAGAAAATGTTAGGCTTGTAAACTGTCTGTAAACGGCTGATGAGGTGTTGTCAGTTAAGATCCAATTTTTCCCGTAATTGCAGAGAAAGATTCCTAGTTACCTCGAAAGCCTTTTCCACTGTCTTCTCACCGTCAGGATTTACCAGGCAGCAGGTGGCAGGGGAGAGCATACTGCGGGAAAGGAGAAAGTCCCGATCAATACCCTTTTTGTCCAGGGCAGCCCAGATTTCGGCGAGTTTTTTTTCCAGGCTATCTAGAGTCTCTTCCTCAAATGGCTCAGTATTGGCAGGCACAATACCCCACACCAGCCTGCCGCCCCGATCCAAGAATTTACGAATTGACGTTGCGTATTGACTGAAGACCTCGCCGTTGCTGTAGACATCCAGTGACAGGATGTCCATGTCCAGTCCCAGGAGAAAATCCCAATCAGGATTGCCGCAGAGGTGGATACCGCGGGGTCTGTCGATCATGGCAAAGAAGTCTTCCATGTCTCCTCGAGCCGCCAAATCCCCGTACCCTGCCATGGCGCTGAACAGGAATTGCAGGCCGGGCTCGTCAATAAACATGAAGGCATTGGAGTTCAATTGTTCGAGACGGTGCAGTTGTGCATTTACCCGTTTGGCCATAAATTCCATCAGGAAAGGTCGAACGGTATCGTTAAAAATGATAGGGCGGTCATCCTGATCCACCACATTGAAGCCGAAACTGATGGGCCCTTCCATCTGGCCCCGGATTGCCGGTCTTTCAGAGAAATCCATTTTCAAAAACCGATGGTACACCACCGAATATTGCTCGCTGATGTCGAAGTATTCCGGCTCATCGAAGTGAGCCATGGCTCCTTCAAATTCAGCTACGAATTTTTCCATTGAAAATCTTAGGGTACGTTTTTCCAAATCCAGGAGAATTCCGGGGAAGTGCTCAGATGCCTGGACATACATGTCCTCAAAGTAGTTAACGTGGGGCAGTTGCGGCCAGAAGGGAACATCCAGTGACAGGGCCATCTCCAGGGCCCGGTCCACATCCTTATGAGGCATTACTGCCATAGCGGTTGTCAGTAGATTTCCAGGTATCGGCATTGTTCATCCCCTATCAAAATTCATATCTCACATCACAATGACTAAGGTTTCAGGTGTCAGGTGTCGGGTGTCAGGAAAAAAACAGAGAATCTGAAACCTTTCATTCCGCAATCCTAAATCCTAAATCTTCTTTTCTCGTTCCTCCAGTTCAGCTAACCTTTTCTTCAGTTCCTTTTCCTTCTGCCAACGTTCAGTCATATCACGCATTATAGCCGCTGTGCCTTGTGGTTTACCATTATCATCCTTCAGAAGAACAATGGTAAATTCCACAGAAAGGCGACTGTTGTCATTCTTCAGCGCTGGAACCGCCAGTACGTCACTGCCGTACTTGGTAACTCCGGTTTCCATGACCTTCCGGTAACCCTCCCAATGCCTCTCCCGCATCTTTTCAGGAACAATCAGATCCAGGGTCTGGCCCAACGCCTCTTCAGCGGAGTAGCCAAATATAGCTTCAGCACCAGAATTCCACAGACGGATAATACCATCCGGGTCTGCAAAGACGATGGCATCCTGAGCTCCTTCTATGATTTGCTGGTACAACCCTTCCAGGCTTTTTGTCTCCATCAGGTAACTCCTTTCTTGTCTAATGATGCGGCTAGAACGACGAAGGCAAGCTTAACCCGGATATTTCATCACGCCCCGGCGTGACTGCTACCGCGGATATGAGAGTCCTTCCGGGCGTCCTCGGGCATCGGACCCTGCGACGTACTGTTCAAGTACGCCTCGGATCCAATCCCCTGCGGTTGCCCGGCGGCACACCCTTCTCCACGATCTCGCTAAACCAATTCGTGAAATATCCGGGTTAATAAATCAACTACACTTTTCTCTCATTTTTCGAAGAGAACGCTGCCAGGACTCAGAGAGGGCAGGGATGGCTAACACGCTCTCTATGCCCTCACTGTTTTTCCTATCATGATGAAAAATTCGATTCGCAAAAGCCACAGATATCTCCTGGGGATCTTTTTCCATAAGAACCAAAGGGGTTCCCATTTCCACAATACCCTCTTGTAGTACCCTGAAGTAAAAACCGGTAAACCCCGAATTGACAACGAGCTTTGCCAAATCATTTCTGCCATAGCGGGCCGCAAGAGTCTTGCAGGGTTGGCGAGGCTGGCTGATCTGAACGGCAGCTGTACCGAGCAAGAAAATATCACCGATACAGACATCATCTTCCTTCAGGTTAGATACAGACAAGTTTTCACCGAAGGCAGCGGCAGGCACCTTAATTCCTAAAGTCTTCTCCCAAAAAGGATAATGATCTAAGCTGTACACGCAAATGGCCTTGTCAGGGCCGCCGTGGTTTTTTGTATCACCGACACCATCACCTTCAAAACCAAGTGCTCCAAGGGTCACCTGACCTGAAACTGGCTTTTTGCAAATTCCTGTTGTTATTGGTTTGCCATCGAATATCTCCTTTTTGGGGAGACCGACATTGAGGGATTCGACTATCATTTCAAGCGGAACACCCTTTCTTATCTCTACCATTGCTCCAATAGTCCAACACTCCAGCGAATCTTGAGTCTGCAGCTCTAAACACTAATACAAGACTAACCAGTATCAAAGAATAAGGCCAGGACTAGAATCCCCATCTTTGCCTTAAATCAAAGCACTGTCGATTGCCTACTGCGATCTACTGGGAAGGGCCTTGACCGTTCAGGTGGCGGCCTCTGCGGCAGGCTCGACGGGTGCATAACGGTTCAAAATGGCAAATAGCACTAAGGAAAGCAGTGAAAGACCAAAAAATACTGAAAAACCAAGGGAATAACCCGAGGCGCCAGACAACTTGACAAACAGTCCCATTACAGGCGGAATCACAAAGCCGCCGAAGGCTCCCAGACCCCCTACAATGCCGGCAGCACCACCAACCGTCTCGGGCGTGTACTTGGGAACCAGTTTGAAAACAGCAGCATTGGCAAAACCCATTCCGAGTGCCAAGAACATCTCCCCAATAACTGCCGTGGCCATGGATCGTCCTGCCACAATCATAAGAATCGCACCAACGGTAACCACCACGAAGGAAAGGAACACGGTCTTTTCGCCACCAATCCTGTCTGAGGTAAATCCCCCAAAGACCCTGAGTATGGAAGCGGACAGGGAATACAAGGCCGTGAGGAAGCCTGCCAGAACAAGACTGGTGCCAAAATACTCTCTCCAATAGGTTGGGAACCAAACAGTGAGGGCGATAAAGCCACCAAATGTGACAAAATAAAACATGGTCAAAATCCAGGTACGCCAGTTGGAGCCCGCTCTTTTGAGAGACTCCATTACATTTCCCGATGGAATCAACTCTTCCCCACAGGCAATGAACAGGGCATCCTCGTCAATCTGGATTCCCATCTCCTTGTATTGAAAATAGGGCGCATCTTTCATGTACACCAAGAAAACAATAAGCAGGCTCAAGAGCATGCCGAGCCATAGAACATAAGAAATGGCAAATCCCAAAGAGACCACCAGAAAGGGAAGGGCCATAGCAAACATTCCCGGGGCCATGTTTCCCAGTCCGGCATAGATGGCAAGGGCAGTGCCCTGTTTTTTCTGCGGATACCAGTAGGACACCGTGGGAATGCCCACGGAAAAAACCGCAATGCCGCAGCCGCAAAGCATTCCCGCCATGAGGAACAAGGGATAATGAGAGGGCTGGGGCGGGGAAAAAACGGTGAACAACAGCGTGATGGCCGCAATACCCGCCACGGCCAGACTGAGAAGTATTAAAATGGGTTTCTTTCCACCGACGCGATCTACCATGGCGCCGAAGGGTATCCTTAACAGAGAGCCGGTGAGTGCGGGGCTTGCCGCGAGAAACCCCACGAGCAACGGGTTTAACTCCATAGATTGTTTTAGGTTGGCAACGATAGGACCGAAAGCGGAGACCCCGGCAAAGCCGGCAAAAAATGCCAAGGTAGTCCAGGTAAGAGCCGCACCGCGGCTTGATTGAGCATAGCAGACAGCTTAATAACTCATAACACCTCACATCCTTGCCAATAAGGTTTCAGGTGGCAGACACCAGGTTTCGGGTGTCAGGAAAAAGAAACATAGAAGCTGACACCTGAAACCTTTAATCCCTTAGTCCTGCTTTAGAAGCTTGCTTCTCTCCTTCGAAATACTATCCATCTGCGGAACAGATAAGTAAGCGGCACACTCCATATATGCACCA
>PPDG01000023.1 GCA_002899795.1 Desulfobacteraceae bacterium
ACTGGGAGGAAGTGGGACCTAGTGTGAGTGCTTTTGATCCAGAGAATCACCTGATTTTCATGACTGGTCCTCTGGGGGCTACCGGAGCCCAGGGTGCTTCCAGGTTTGAAGTTGTTGGCAAGTCCCCCATGTTGATGCCAGATGGGTTCTGCTATGGGAACCTTGGCGGATCTTTCGGTCCCTTCTTAAAAAAAGCAGGCTACGACGGTGTTGTCATCTCAGGACGATCTGCAAAGCCGGTCTATCTCTGGATCCACGACGGAAAAGCTGAAATTTTAGATGGTTCTTTGCTTTGGGGAAAGGGTGTTTATGAGGTTCGGGACATCTTAAAAAAGTCGCATGGGAAAAATGTGCGGTTCATAACGACCGGTGTGGCCGGCGAAAACATGTGCCGGAGTGCCAATCTGATGACAGATAATGAAGGAAGCGCCACCGGTGGGTTCGGTGCGGTGCTGGGATCTAAAAACCTCAAGGCCTTAGCGGTATTGGGTACGGGAAGTCCATTGGTAGCAAGACCGGAGGAATTAAAAGAACTCAATAAATTGACAATCCATTTAAATAAGCGTGACCCACTCCATGCCCCTTTTCCTGAGGAACAGGTTCGTCGAACCGGACAGTCGTCTTGTTTCCAATGCGGTCTTGATTGTAAATATAGAAACTCTTTTCGCACGGCGTCCGGAAAGAACGTGGTGAGAAAATGTCAATCCATGTTCGTCTATTTGCCATGGGTTTTCGGAAGACCGGGTGAGTCCACGGAGACCGCTGTTGACGCCACAGGAATTTGTAATGATTTGTCGCTCTGCACCATGGAAATGTACAATGTCGTTCAGTGGTTGGATACCTGCTACAAGTCCGGCTACCTTACCGATAAGCAGACCGGACTTGATATTTCAAAGCTGGGCACCCGTGAGTTTTTTGAGAATCTCGCCACTATGATTGCTCGCCGACAAGGATTTGGCGATATTCTGGCCGACGGTCTTCTTCGAGCCGGCGAAAAGCTCGGTGAAAAGGCCAGGGCTCATTTTTCAAACGAGGTATCCGGCGTCGGAGATGGTGCCAGTTACTCTGCACGCGAATATCTTATGAACGGTTTGTTGTACGCTTTGGAACCGAGACAGCCAATTGCCATGCTTCACGAAATAAGTTGGTTAACTGGTTTATGGGTCATGAATCAAGCAAATCCCAAATCTTCACCGGTGACATCCGAGGTATTTCGGGCCGCGGCCACTACATTCTGGGGAAGCGATAAGGCGTGGGATCTGAATACCCATGAAGGAAAGGCCGTGGCGGCAGCCAGAATAATCGATAGAACCTACGTGAAAGATAGCCTGCTGTTGTGTGATTCCGCCTGGCCTTTGATGGTTTCCTGGAATACCCCCGATCAGGTTGGAGATCCAACCCTCGAGAGTCGAACTTTTTCCGCGGTAACCGGCATCGAAACCGATGAAGCAGGGCTTCATCAGTATGGTGAGAGAATATTCAATCTTCAACGGCACGTTCTTTTACGGGAAGGGCGGCGACCCAAAGTAGATGATGTTCCGGAAGAATTCAATTTTGTTGATCCGGTTGAAGCCGTGTTCATGAACCCCGATGTGATCGTACCAGGGCCGGGCGAAGAAGTAATCAGTCGAAAGGGCCAAATTTTGGATAGAGAAGTATTCCAAGAGATGCGCAAGGAATTTTACGAACTGCGAGGCTGGGACTCTGAGTCAGGCTTGCAAAAGGCTGAAACACTCGAGCGGCTTGGGCTGTCTGACCTCGTGTAAGATCTGAAAGACTGTTTTAGGAAAATGGTGCCGGGCCAAGCTAAGTCTTATCGCATAGCGCAAAGCGCATGGCGCATAGCGTCAAAAAGATAGCTCGTTAGACATCTGCCCAGAAGGCCTAGTATAACCTTGCCATTGTTCAGGACCAGTGGTTTTTTTTGTTGCCACTTCTAAACACCTTCTTGTAATCTGATCAAAACCAATTGATCATTTGATCCGACCACGACGCCGCTTTAGTTTACATAGAGCTTCCCTAAATACCGAACCAAAGGACCAGTCCGCATGGTTTCTGAAAACAAAAAGCAGTTCTTTATTCTTATCCTGGTAATAGCAGCCTTATGTGCAGCATTCCCTCTTCCCCCTCTCTCTCTTCAGTCACTTCCAATTGACAAAGCGCCAGATGATACTTAAAACCTTTTACTGAATGCAGTTTAGCGCCATAAACCCACAGTTCGAGGCGATTGATATGAAGATAAATACACTGCCTGTTAGTTTCCTTTTGGTTTTCTTGCTTGTTTTCTCTGTGTCTCAGCCAGTCCGTGCAGATGTGATGAAACTGATACCACTGCTGACGAAAAATCTTGGAGTCACCGAACCACAGGCCAAGGGCGGGGCTGGAGCTATTTTTGACTACGTGAAACAGAAAGTAAGTGCTGAAGATTTTGCCAAGGTGAGCAGCGCCCTCCCTGGTGTTGATTCCCTCCTGGAATCTGCACCCAAAACCAGCGATTTATCACGACAGGTTGGAGGTCTTTCCCCGGCGTTTGGTGGTAAATCCGACCTGGCTGGAGGGATGGCCGGTTTAACGGAAAGTTTCGCCAAACTGGGTTTGGATGCTGGCATGGTAGACAAATATGTCAAGACCATCCTGGACTTTACCCAATCTGAGGCCGGAAAAGCTGTCACAAATATCATCAAGGGTGCTCTGGTGTAGAGAATTTACCCTCAGACTGACCCACCTGTCTAAGGAACATGGTGGGAAGGTCAAGCAAAGCTTGTAGGTGGATTATGAAAAAGGTCATCAAGTGGGTGTTGCTCATAACCGCAACTGTATTGATACTTTGTTTCCTGGCCCTTCTAATCATTCCCAGATTTGTTGACGTCCAGAAGTACAAGCCCTTGATTGAAAGTAAGGTGTCTGAGGCCTCGGGGCGTCCTTTCACGCTGGGCGGTGACCTGAAGCTCTCCCTTTTTCCCTGGGCAGGCTTGGCCTTGTCAGACCTTCGCTTGGGTGCCCCACCCGGTTTCAAGGAAAAAGATTTTATCACAATAAAATCATTCGAGTTTCAGGTGAAGCTCCTGCCCCTGCTCTTCAAAGATATCCAGGTAAAACAATTTGTTCTGGTCGAACCGAGGATTGTTCTGGAGAAATCCAAAGACGGTAAGGCCAACTGGGAGGGGCTGGGAAAAGTTGAGATTGAAGCTCCTGCCCAGCCGAAAGCAAGAGAGAAAAAACCGAAAGACAAGGGGGGAGGGGAGTTTCCCATAGAGAGCTTGGTTGTTGGAACGTTCATAATCAAGGACGGTAACATTCTCTGGATCGACCACGTCCGAGAAGAGCGGCGCGAGCTCAAAGAGCTAACCCTAAGTTTGGATGGGATTTCTCTGGACCGACCCATCAGTATGTCTTTGTCCGGACTCGTTGAAGGCAAGGCTTTATCACTGAAAGGAAAAATAGGCCCCCTGGGCAAGAAACCCGGCGAGGGAGCAATAACCCTGGATTTGTCGGCAAGTGTCTTTGAAACCGTGACCGCTAAGGTCAAGGGCCTGGTAACAGATGCGGCAACTCGCCCCGTATACGATCTGGACGTCCAGATTGAGCCATTTTCGCCCAGAAAGTTGGCCACTGCTTTCGGCAAGCCGCTGCCGCTAACCCCAGCTGATCCTGCTGTCCTGAAACGACTGGCTCTGAAGGGTTCGTTCCAGGGTAGTGCGCAAACACTGAGGGTGAAGGACGGAGCTCTGGACCTTGATGATTCCAAGCTCAGGTTCTCTGCTGATATAAAGGAATTTTCCAAGCCCAACGTGACCTTTGATCTCAATCTGGACCAGATTGACCTCGATCGTTACGTGCCGGCCTCTCAGAGCGAACCCGGTAAGTCCGGGGCTGCTACTACTCAGCCTGCAAATAAGACCGATTACACTCCACTGCGAAAGCTAGTGCTCGATGGTAGAGTCCACATCGACAAACTCAAGATAAAAAACGCTCGGGTTCAGGATATCGATCTAAAGATAACCGGCCGTGATGGTGTGCTGAACCTCGATCCCTTTAGCATGAGACTTTATGAAGGAACGGTGAAATCGAAGGCGACCTTGGATGTGCGTCGAAATACCCCGGCGACTGAGGTCAGCTTGCAGATGAACGGGGTTGAGGTGAGACCCCTGCTCAAAGACTTGCAAGGCAAAGATTTTCTGGAAGGAAATAGTCGCGCCCAGCTGGCTCTGACCATGAGGGGCGATAGCGCTGAAAGAATTAAACAGACGCTGAGCGGCAAAGGCGAATTTCAGATCAATGACGGGGCCATCGTGGGCGTCGATCTGGCGTCGATGGCCCGCAACGTTAAGTCCGCCTTCGGTCTCGAGGTGAAAGGAGGTGAAAGACCCAGGACAGACTTCG
>PPDG01000464.1 GCA_002899795.1 Desulfobacteraceae bacterium
CTGCCCACCCTACTTTCTCCCTGGTTGCTCTTTTCGGCTTGAAATCTCATCGTGAATTACTACCAATATTATAAGTTATGTATATAACTTTAATACCTAAATAGCCGTTTTTTGTGTTTACAGGTCTCCTCTGTTGTGGTAGTTTAGCCATCAGCTGAGGTTTCCATCATTCAACTCAAACTCCGTGCCTGATTGCCATCGACTACTCTACGTCCATGGTAATCTGCCACAATGTAAATTTGCCTATATTGCTTTACAACTCTTCCGTCTAAGGCGTCATCGGCTCAAGCAGCTGCTGTCAATACACATGAAGGAAAAGGGAGGTTTTTGGTTATGAAAAAACAGCAGATTATAATTTTGGTGGCCTTACTAACAATTGTGCTTAGTGTTAGTGCATGTGGTTGTCTAAGTGGGGGAAAGAAAAAGGAGAAAACTGCCCCTGCTCCTGAACCTGCTGCCGCCCCTGCCCCTGAACCTGCTGCCGCCCCTGCCCCTACGCCTGCGGTTGCGCCTTCTGTCCAATCCGCTACCCCAACAACAGGACAAGAGCTTATGGATCTGAACAAGGCACGTGAGCAGGGCGCCATCACAGATGAGGAATACCAGAGGGCCAAAGAGAAATTACTACAAGAGGGTGAGCAGCCAACTAAAGAGGTAGCCGAACAACCAGAGCAGATGCAGAAAGAGACAGAGGAAAAGGCTGAGGAGGTGAAGGAAACAACCAAATAGTTTTGAGAAACGGCTGAAGATACTTGGCCATGAGTAACTGTGTCACTATTCGTTCTGTCAGCAGCTCTTTTCTTTTACCCCCATCGACCCTATGCCGATGGGGGTTTTTCAAACCCATCATGCTGACCATCTTCTGCTGGCATTCCCGGTGCTTAGTTTAAGCGTGATAATCTGAAGTCCATACTAACTCCACTGAATGAGCATTACATACTTTAATCCACACTTTCCCTCTTAAGACCTAGCTACAATATCTTGGTTTGAACTAAGAAGATGCGGAGTCCTTGGCTCCGCTTTTTTATTCCAACACTCCATGTGGGCCATCTTTAGCCCGGATATTTCATGAATTACTTGCTGCGACCACGGATTTGGCCGTCCTTCCGGGCGTCCTCGGGTGTTCCTTCGACAGGCTCAGGACAGGCTCCCCCTGCGACGTACCGTTCAGGTACGCCTCGGAACCAATCCCCTGCGGTTGCCCGGTGGCAAGCCCACCTTCGTGGTCTCGCGACAGCAATTCATGAAATATCCGGGCTAGGCATACTGATTGCATCTTTGCCAAACAGAAGCATTTAGCTTCAGTCTGTTGCCTTGCCTCGAAAGAAGGAGGAAAGTAGCGATGAAGCTGTCACTTATTCTGATCACTTGGTTCATCATCTCCATTCCTGCTGGCATTCTGTTGGGTAGACTCTGTGCGGCCGGCAATGGTTTTTTGGCAGACACCGCACCAAGCCAAGAAACAGAGTCCAAAACTGTAGTAGACCTCCAGACATTGGAAGAGCATCCAGCAAGAAAGGCTGCGTAGCCTTCTCCCTGGTTGCCCTCAGCTATGGGCAGGCTTGCACACTGCTGCGTGCAGGTTTGCCATTCAGATCATTTCTCCTTAAAGCCTCATCCGTCTTATGAGCATTCGATGGGGGCTTACTTCTATGGCACTAATGCTTTTACTCTTCTAAATTTCGCTTGGGCCGGAGATTTAGTCATGAAATCAAAGATAAGAAATTTTCTCATAGAGATAATCGTCATCCTGGGTCTAGTTTTGGCGGCAATAGTAATCGCGACTGAGCGTTTAAGCTTTGAAATCCCATCCATGTTTTAGTTGCGCCACAAGAGCAAGGCCCAAGGCACAGGGGCTGTGGTAGCTAGCAGCAGACAGCTAGGCCGAACAAAAATCCCAAATCACAAATATCAAATAACAAACAAATCACAATGACCAAAACTCAAAATCCCAAACCTGTTTTGGTCATTGAAACTGGGGACCCGCCCGCAGGGTGGGGAGTCCGGAGGACCAATATTGGAATTTGGAATTTATTTGTGATTTGGTGCTTGGAGTTTGGGATTTCACAGACTCCAACACTCCAGCAAACTACCGCATGAGGCAAAGACTTCAAACGTCCCCTTTGGGGGCAACCCTATGCCTTGAGCCGTTCCCCTCGATGTACGAGAACGGCCATCCAGGTGAAGCTCCCGGTTGGGGGTACTCCGAAAAAGACCAGATCTTGACTCAACCAACTGTTGGCACTGAGCCCCTGACTGCTCAGCTCTTTTTCCAACACATACCTGTCCAGATCCTGAAAGCCTGAGAGCACAAGGGATCCACCACTTCTACTCAGTCGCAACAGTTCAGGAAGTTTTTCTCGGAGCACCGGCATAGGCAGATTTGCCAGCACCAGATCGAAGCTGCCGTCCACGGCCTCGGTGGAACCCCTGACAAGCAGGAGTTGCTGCTCCAGGTTGTTGAGTTCAGCATTTTCACGACTGGTGATAATTGCCCGAGGATCCAAATCGACGGCAACTGCACGTTTCACCCCCAGCTTCAGTCCTGCCAGCGCCAGAATACCGCTGCCGCAGCCCACGTCCACCAGGTCTTGGCAGGGTCTCTGTTTCAGATCCTGCAGCATGAGGCGAAGGCACATTTTCGTGGTGGGATGGGAAGGTGGGAAAGCTTTGCTACTTTTAAGGAGAATGCCCGTCGGGGCCCTTTCAACTACAAAACGAAACCAGGGACCACCGACTGTAAGAGAGCCATTGATACGGTAGTAGAAAAGCACGACTGCCTGCTGGAATTACCCATGTTTGCGTTCAAATTCCGCCATGAAAGACACCAGAGCCTCTACTGCCTCCAGGGTTGAAGCATTATATATGGAAGCGCGGCAACCGCCCACAGAACGATGGCCTTTGAGCCCGACGAGACCATTTGCCAGAGCCCCCTCAATAAAGGTCCCCTCGAGAGAAGAATCCTTCAGAAGGAAGGTGACGTTCATGATTGATCTGTCTTCCTTCGCGGCAGTGCCATTATAGAAATCACTCTTATCCAGATAGTCATAAAGGAGCGCGGCCTTTCGCCTGTTGAGCTTCTCCATGTTGGCAAGGCCGCCTACGGATTCCTCAATCCATTTCATCACCAACTGCAGCACATACACTGCGAAGCAAGGGGGGGTGTTGAACATGGAGTTCTTGTCAGCGAAAGTGGTGTACTTCAGCATAGTGGGAAGATCCCCCGGTACCCTTTCCAGCATGTCTTGCCGGATGATTACCAGGGTGACACCAGATGGTCCTACATTTTTTTGGGCCCCAGCATAAACGAGCCCAAATGGGGCAATATCGAAAGCGCGGCCCAAGATGTCGGACGACATGTCACTTATCAAAGGCACAAGGCCTGTGTCAGGAAAGCTCTGCCACTGAGTACCTCGAATGGTGTTGTTGGAGGTTATGTGAGCGTAAGCAGCATCCTTATTGAAAGCAATATTTTTTGGGATATAGTTGAAATCTTGGTCCTCCGAAGATGCCGCCACCCTTGCCTGCTTGCCAAGAATCTCTACCTCTTTAATGGCTTTGGTAGACCAGGTGCCGGTGTCGACATAGTCAGCCACCTGGCCATCAGCAAGTAGATTCATGGGCACCATGGAAAATTGCAGGCTCGCCCCTCCCTGTAGAAAGAGGACCTTGTAGTCTTCACCCGCATTGAGCAGCCATTTTACCCGGTCCGCCGCATCGTTGATCACCTCATCGAACGTACTGGAGCGGTGGCTCACCTCGGTTATGGACATGCCAGATCCCTTGAAATCCAGAAACTCCTCCTGAATCTCTTCAAGAACCGGTAACGGCAGCGCAGCTGGCCCTGCATTGAAATTGTGAACTCGCCTCCCCATCCTTTGTTCCTCCTACTCCCACCCTTCGGGCGGGTCCCCGGTTTCAGGTGTCAGTAAAAAAACAAACAAAATTGAAGCATGAAATCTGCCTGCTGCCATCTTGTTTTTAAATCCGCAATCCGAAATTCGAAATCCGCAATGTCCCCGGTGCCTAGTGCCTAGTCTTTGAGAAAATGGTGGTGATACTCCTCCTCACTCATATGCTTTTTCATCAGGCCGGTGAGGTGGTCCACCAGTTCCTCGATCTCCGAGTCACTAAGCCGCCTGCTCAGCAATTTCATAAGCTCATCATCAGAGAACTTTTGCAGAAATGCAATAAGGGAGCGCTCGTCCTCCTCACGTGAAAAGCCGAAGGCCATCATCCCGTCGTACTCTTCCACAAATTCATGCCGGTGTCGGCGCATGCGCACCTCTCAATTTTGACAATTCTCATCCTCTGCGATCTCAGCGGACTCTGCGGTTAATTCCTCAATTCCCAGTCGTAAATGCCTA
>PPDG01000584.1 GCA_002899795.1 Desulfobacteraceae bacterium
ACGGTCTTACTGCGCTGAACAAATTCGTTTCCCGCCAGATATTTTTCCCGTTTGAGGCTGCATTGCTGCCTCTGCTCAAGCAAGTGCTCACAGGTGCTTGCTATGGCGCTCGTCACTTCATCACTTTGACGAATTTCCTCCGGGTCGTAATCCGGTTCCTGTACCCATGAGTAGTCAATACCAGCAAGCGCCAATAGTATACCTACATTTACATAAGGCAAAGCCCCCTCGATGGAATAGCCTCCTTCCAGGACAGCTATATGAGGCTGTAGCTTCTCGGTGAGTTTCGCATACCCTTGGGCGCAGAAGTTCATTGCAGTGATTGGATCACTGTAATGATTGTCCTGGCCAGCTGAATTGATAATAAGCTCGGGCTTGAACTCCTCCAGAATTGGCAAGACCACTCTATCCAGCACATGGAGGAAACCCTCCTCAGAGGTCATTGGCGGTAGGGGGATGTTCACCGTGGCCCCTAATGCATTTGGCCCTCCCATCTCACTAGCAAAGCCTGAACCGGGATAGAGGGTGCGGCCATCTTGATGTAGACTAATAAATAAGGTGTCAGGGTCATGCCAGTAAATGTTCTGGGTGCCGTCTCCGTGGTGGCAATCAGTGTCCACAATAGCCACCCGGTCCACCCCATAGGTGTGGCGGACGTGCTCCACCATGACAGCCTCAATATTGATGTTGCAGAAACCCCGGGCACCGTGTACGGAGCGCATGGCGTGATGTCCTGGAGGACGTACCAGGGCAAAGCCACAGTCCACCTTGCCCTCCAGCACCGCCTCGGCGACTGTTTTGCAGCCACCTGCGGCAATATAATGGCTTTCAGTGAGAACGGCCTCCACCCCCGGCACACAAAAATGGACACGCTCAACATCTCTTGCCGTAGCCATATCGGGATTGAGTTCCACCAAGCCTTCGATGTCCAGGATACCCTCTTCGAAAACCTGGTCCTGGGTATAGAGCAGACGTTCCTCTCTCTCGGGATGGGTCTCACTTATTGCCCAATCGAAGGCTGGAAAGAAAACCAGCCCAGTTCTTCTCCTGGCTTTCATACGGCAGCCTCTCTATACGGACTGATGAGACCCGGTTTGATCTGGGCCCTCACCCGGATGTCCCGCCCCACAGTGTAAAATCCCTGCACCATATTGAACTCGGAATCTTCAAGCAGCTCCATTTCCAGATTGTCCTTGTCGGCGCCAAGCCGATGAGCCTTTTTTCGGAGGAGAGCGAAAGCAATCTGAACCACCTCCTGCTTTGAGGCCTCTTTTCCAATTCTATCCAGATAGCCTTCTTCCGGAGCGCAAACATAACCGCGACTTGTATCTGCAAGTACCGTCACTTCACAGGTGGTTCTAGCAACTGCGGCGCCGATAGCGTTGGCCACTTCATATTCAGAGGGAACTCGGACCTGCAATCCACTGACAGCCTGCAACCAAGGGGCTATCTCTTTCGCAGGACCTCCAATAACGATAATGCCGGACGGTTGTATTGTCCTACCTTCTAACAGTTCGTGAATAGTGTAAACCGGCTGTTGGTTCACTCTGTTTACAAGGGCGTTGACTGCTTCAATGATGAGCGAGCAGGACTTCTCTACAATTGCCTTCGCAGTTTCCTCAACTCCTTTTCCCAGTTGCTCTGCCAGCCGATGAATTCCATCAATGGCACGTTGCTTTTGTCCTCCCTGCACCGTGTCAAGAGTTACCAAAGCATCAGTGGGAGTTGGCTCTGATCCGCCGTAAGCAAGGGCCCGACCTCTTCTCTCTGGCCCAATTTTGAGATGTCCGTTTTCCAGCCGCACCCAGCTATCACCCCCCACGCCGATGGATACGGTGCGAAGGGCTCTCACTAGGGTATTATAACCCCCCATTCTAATTCCCAGCGGTTTCAGCAGTGGCACACCATCTACAAGTATAGCTATGTCCGTGGTGGTGCCACCTATGTCCAGTACCACCTCCTCCTTGCTGGGGTCGGTAAAAGCGAGCGTACCCATAACGCTCGCAGCCGGCCCGGAGAGGATAGTCTCCACCGCATACTGTATGGAGCTTTCCTGTGCCATAGTACCGCCATCTGCCTTGAGTATCTCAAGCGGTATCTGGATTCCCTCTTGCTCCAAGCACCCCCGGACCGCTTTATAGAATTCGCCGCTGATCCGGGCCACAGCACCATTCAAGTAGGCGGTGGCAATACGGCGGGCAAAGTTCAGATGGCCTGATACCTGATGGCCCAATGTTACAGTCTCGAAGTTGTCCGCCAACAAGTCACGCATCTTCAATTCGTGACTGGGATTGCGAATGCTGAATTTACTCACCAACGCAAGGTTGCGGACGTCTTCAGACCTGAGCTTCCTACCAATCTCCAGTACTTCCTCGTCATTGATTGGAGCGATTTCCTGACCCCGATGATCAATAGCACCACTGACAACATAGTAGTGATCACCAATGGTAAACGCATTGGGATTCACCCCAGGGCCGCTGGCCACCAATATTCCCACCGGCTCTGTTTTTTCTTGAACGATGGCATTCGTAGCCAGAGTTGTGCTCACCACCACGCGCTCAATAGATTGAGGATCCAGGTCTTTTGTTGCCTCAGAAATGCCTGAGCAGACGGTGTCGAGAAGATTCACCTGGTCTGTAGGAAGTTTGACCTTGCTGACAATCTCCCTGCCTTGAAGAACCACCACGTCCGTGTGAGTTCCGCCGACATCGAGCCCGACAATCATCCGTTACCTCTGGTAAGAACTAGTAAAGAATCCGGGCTCAAAGGACCCGGCTTTAGACGGCCTTCTGAGGGGGCCTCAATGGTCTTTCCCCCTTGCGGCAGTAGGCTGGAGTGCTGGAGCACTGTAAAATATCAAATTCCAAGCACCAAATTACAGGGTTTCAGGTGTCGGGTGTCAGGTGTCAGGAAAAAGAAACAAAAAAGCCGAAACCTGTACACTGAAACCTGAAACCTCCACAAAAGCTCGCACCTGCACCGGCAAAGCCATTGAACTCTGACCTGGTAATTCTGCGCAAAAGTTGGGAATGCTGCAATTTTATCGCCGCAAAGATAGCAGATACTTTTGCCAGAGTCGAGAGCAATTAGAATTGCGGATTGGGAAGGGCATAGGGAAATACAGCTAGCAGCGGGCAGAAATCAGAGGTCAGGGGTAAAGCTGATCTCTAATCTCCAACTTCTGACCTCTGTGATATACGACTTTAACGGTTTCAACGATTTACCGTTTACTGCTTACCGCTTACCGTTTACCGTTTACCGCCCTTTAGAGCGGTTTATTTCCATTGAGCTTTTGGGCAAGAGTGTAGACCGTGTCGACATAGTAATTACTTCGGTTATAGTAGAGAAGTACTTTCTTCTTCTGCTTGGCATTCTCGGCCCGTCCCCAACGATGCGCCCGGAGATAAAAGGCGACGCTGGCAATGGCATCTGGGTGATTGAAAAGATCGATCCGGCCGTCGCCGTCGCCGTCCCGACCATAATGTTCGATATTGGAGGGTAGGAACTGAGGGATACCTATAGCACCCTCGCTGGAGCCAAAAAGGGTGAATGGATCAATGTCGTTCTTGTGGGCATAGTTGAGCACAGCCTTCAGTTCCCGGTAGCTTCGGGAAGCTCGCTTTGTTAGACGCTTTGACCTTACTGCCCTTGATTGCATCTGTTTTTGCTCTTCTGTAAGACCTGCCAAGATCTTCTCCCGAACCGCCGGCTCTTGTGAGACTGCCATCGTAGAGAGCACATTGATTGTTGGGTACTTTCCAGGGTAGGTGCCCAGTGCAGTCTCCACCATGAGAACAGCCACTACAACTGGCGGCTCCACTCCAAAACGTCGATTCGCTTCCTCGAGGGAGGTCCCATGTCGCTCTATATAACGTTTGGCTTTGTGCACCGAATATTTCGAGAGGAACTGGTCATAATTGAGAGTTGCTTCACTCCGCACCAGGTTCGCAGCCACCACCTCTAACTCTAATTTGACGAGAGGGTTTTGATAAACAGACCGGACCATATTCTCATCGAGGCCATCAGCAATAAGTCGCTCTTGTAATTTAGCAAAAGGGGGCTCTGAAGCACATATGGTAAGGGGAGTCAGCAGGATTAAGATCAAGATAGCAGCGGTGCTGGCATCTATCCATTTTCCCGTTCTCCGGGTTCGCCGCTTATCAGCCATAAGACTTCTCTCCAGTGTGGGAAGTTCAGCAATGATCGGCTTTGTTCTTCAGAAATGCCAACTCATTTCGTCCAGAATGCCAAGCCCGAATATATCATGAATTACTTGCTGCGACCACGGATATGGTCGTCCTTCCTGGCGTCCTCGGGTGTCGGCCCCTGCGACGTACCGTTCAGGTACGCCTCGGAACC
>PPDG01000125.1 GCA_002899795.1 Desulfobacteraceae bacterium
GAAGGAGAAATCTCAAGGTTTTAGGTGTCGGGTGTCAGGTGTCAGGTGCGATGAAAAAAACATAGAAGCTGAAACCTGAACACTGAAACCTGAAACCTCCAGCCGCTCGCCATTTCTACCGGCAAAGTCATCAAACCCTGACCCCCGCATAGCGGGATCTTCGACTGGTCCAAAGGACCAAGTTTGCGAACCTCCTAATGAATCTTTCTTCCTCTACCTGCGACCTCTGCGGGCTTCCACTTCGCTACCAAAAGCTCTCCTCAACCAGGCACAGAAGAACATTCCATTTCTGCTGCATGGGATGTAAACAAGTGTTCCACATGCTTATTGAATCATCCGATGCAGGAGATCCCGAATCATTCCGAGAAACAGAACTCTTCAAAAAGTGTCAGGAGATAGGAATAATTCCCAGGTCTGAGGCTGAACTGGCAGAGATAATTCGGGCTAAAATTCTCCCTGCAGCTCCTTTGTCTACGAATGGACCAACTACAGAATACCAGACACCGAGCCTTGATAACGACACTTTGAGCTTGAGCCTTAGTGTAGACCAGATGTGGTGCCCCGCCTGCGCCTGGGTCATTGAAGAGACACTCAGGAGAACTCCTGGAATCATCGGCGCAGCCTGTAACTTTGCCACCGACCGGGTTAGATGTGACTATGATCCGGTTCTTACCTCTCCACAGCGTATCATCGACTCTATAAAGGGGCTTGGCTACGAAGCTTTGATGCCGGGTGAAGAGACGGAAGCCAGAGAAAGAAAGGTAGAGTTCATTCGCTTTGTTGTCTCCGCATTGCTAACCATGAATGTAATGATGCTCTCCTTTGCCCTTTATTCCGGTTTTTTTACCGAGTTCTCGCCTGAGACAATTCAGAAACTTTCATGGCCCACCTTTGTCTTGGCCAGCGTCGTTCTCATCTATGGAGGTCGCAACATTTACCGTCGAGCCTGGGCCGGGATCTCAACCGCCGCTTTTAGTATGGAAACATTAATAACAGTCGGCTCCTTCAGTGCCTATTTTTACAGTATTTATGGTCTGCTCAGCGGCAGCATTCACCTTTACTTCGACACGGCCTCAATGCTCATTACTCTCGTTCTCCTTGGAAAACTGCTGGAAAGAAGGGCCAAAGCTGAGGTCCAGGAGGACCTGGCGAATTTCTTCTCTCTCCGTCCCAACAAAGCAAAAATTTGTTCCGAGCAGTATCCGCGAGGTCGCTACGTCGCCGCTGATAATCTTCGAAAGGGAGATACTTTCAGGGTTGAAGAAAGTGAGGTATTAGCTGCCGACGGCTTTATTCTCGAGGGTGAAGGAGCTGTGGATGAATCGTCTCTCACCGGAGAACCATTGCCTATTACCAAGAAAATTGGAGATCTAGTAAAGAGCGGCAGCAAGGTCATCCAGGGGACATTTGAGATACGGGCCGAAGGGGTTGGAGAGGACTCTATTGTGGGACAGATGATCGCCATCATGGAGAAGGCGTTAGGAGAAAAGACACCTTTCGAGGGGAAAACCGAACGCGCCCTACAGTGGTTTGTTCCTGTTATCATTGCCCTCGGGGTGGGAACCGGCTTGGTCTGCCTGCTTTCGGGACTAACATTTGACCAGGCAATGATTCGGGCGGTCACGGTTCTGGTGATCTCTTGTCCCTGCACTCTGGGTATTGCTATTCCCATGGCCCGGGTGGCCGGTATTTCCCTGGCGGGCAGAAAAGGAATCCTGGTCCGGGATTTTATTTCTTTTGAACAGGCTGACAGGGTTGACGCTTTCGTCCTGGATAAAACTGGGACGGTGACCAAGGGACAATGGTCGCTCCTTGAGGTTATTCCGGTTGGCTCTCTTTCTGAGGAAAAGATCCTCGGCTTGGCTGCGTCGCTGGAAAATGAGTCGGATCATCTCATTGCCGCCGAGATCACCAGAGAAGCGGCAAGAAGACAAGTGCAACCGCCGAGCGTGGAGAATGTAGAGGTCTCTGAGAATGGAGTATCGGGCGTCGTTACAGGCAAAAAAATCAAAATTGGCTCGCGAGGGTTCCTTGCTGCCGAGTTGGAGGCCGGCCCCGACCTAGCTGTTGCCGAAAACAGGCCTGAACATTCTTTGGTCTTTATGAGTTATGCAGGTCGAGTCTGCGGTGTTTTCGTTTTTGGCGACGAATTGAAATCCAACTCAATCCTGGCGGTAAGCCGTCTACATGGGGCCGGTTATAGGGTTGCCCTGGTGTCCGGAGATGATGATCAAACTACCAAGGCAATTGCCAAAGAAGTAGGAATTGACGAGGCACAAGGCGGGAAACTGCCCCAGGAAAAAGCCAGCTTCATTTCTGCCCTGCAGCAGCAAGGACAACTGGTGGCCATGGTTGGCGACGGCATCAATGATGCCCCTGCCCTGGTCCAGGCGGACCTGGCCATTGCGGTTCATTCTGGTAGCGACTTAGGCAAGGAGGCGGCAGATCTTACCTTGATGCGGGGCGATCTTCTGCAGCTGTGGGACTTTGTCCTGCTGGCGAAAGAGGTTAAGAAAAAGATCCATCAAAATCTTGGCTTTTCTTTCATCTATAACCTTGTTAGCATTCCAATAGCCATGAGCGGCTTGCTCACCCCTCTCATTGCAGTCTCTGCCATGCTATTGAGCAGCCTCAGTGTAATTAGTAATACTCTTTTACTACTAAAAAAGACCTAATAGTTTTTTGTCATTACACTCCGCTGTCATTTGTTGTAATAGGTAGAAGAGGGAATTGGGGATTAAGGAATCTAGATTTGAGATTTTAGCTCATTTTAGGCACTTTAGTTCATTTTAGGCATTTTAGCTCACTTTAGACATTTTAGGCATTTCCTTCCCCTACCCCTTGGCTTTTTGACAGGCTATAATTTAATGTTTAATATTTTCTAGATAACTGCGACTAACTTGATAGGACTAATTTCAATAATGGCTGGTCAATCGGAGGCAAGGGCCAGCGGCGGCAAGAAGGAGGAGATTATGGACAGTGGTATGGATATTCAGAACACCGGGCTTCGTGGCGTCGTTGTTGCCAGCACCAACATTGCTGAGGTGGACGGTTCTGTCGGGCGTCTCGTCTATCGAGGCTATCTCATCAAGGACCTGGCCGGCAAAGCTTCCTTTGAAGAAGTCGTGCATTTATTACTCAATGAGGCTCTCCCTACTGAAGACCAACTCAAGCCTTTCTCGGCCCTACTTGCAGCAGAGCGAACCGTAGCCCCTGCACTGATTGCTGCCCTGAAGACCAGGCCGAAAGAGGCCTTGCCCATGGACGTTTTGCAGGCTAGCGTGTCCATGCTCGCCCATCACGACCCAGAGGCTGACGATCCTTCCAGAGAAGCCGCCCACCGCAAGGCACTAAGATTGGTAGCCAAGTTAGCCACAGTTGCCGCCGCCTGGGAGCGAATACGTAATGGCCAGGAACCCATCGACCCTGATCCCAATTTAAGCCACGCTGCAAATTTCCTATACATGATGAATGGGAAAGTACCCGACGAGGACATAGCCGGCTTCTTCGATGCTGCCCTGGTCATGCACGCAGAGCACGGTTTCAACGCCTCCACCTTCGCTGCCCGTGAGATCGCCTCAACCCGGGCCCACATGTATGCCGCAGTAGCGGGAGCTGTGGGTTCCCTCTCTGGAGAATTGCATGGTGGTGCCAACACCCGGGTGATGGAAATGCTTATCGATATCGGCTCACTTGACAAGATAGAAAGCTACGTTAATGAACAGTTTGATTCCGGCAATAGAATCATGGGGTTGGGGCATGCAGTCTACAAGGTGGACGATCCCCGGGCCCTAATTTTGGCCCCCATGTCCAAGGTGGTAGGTGAACGCTTTGGAGAGACGAAATGGTATGAAATGTCAGCGCTGCTGGAGAAAGTTGCCAAGGAGCAATTCAAGGAGCGTAAAGGCAGGGATATTTATACCAATGTGGATTTCTACAGTGCCTCTCTCTATTACATGATGGGCATTCCCATGGATCAATATACTCCTATTTTCGCCATCTCTAGAGTCGCCGGCTGGACCGCTCATATCATAGAAGAACAGTTTGCTGAAGCGGCGCCAAAGCCAATGCTCTACCGCCCCGAGTCGGACTATGTTGGAGAGTACTGCGGTCCCGAAGTTTGTGAGTTTGTGGCCATCGACAAGCGCTAGGCGGTGCGTGCACTAAGCACTAGCAGGCTGCTGAGAAAGTCTCCGAATATGTCATTCTGAGGAGCGGTACGAGACGAAGAATCTCGTAAGGTGTTGATACTGCCTGCGCCGAGATTCTTCGTTTCGCTCAGAATGACACTGCTACTGCCTTCCTCAGCAGCCTGCTTTGTACAGAGCGGCTTGTAACTGTTATCATTGAGTCA
>PPDG01000483.1 GCA_002899795.1 Desulfobacteraceae bacterium
ACCACCGACAGGGCCTGGTCCTTTGCCAGGCCGCTTGTTCGCTACGTTCAGAGCGATGGTCCTCCCATGAACATACCCCTTGCTGTCGCTCCGGATACACCCTATGGGCAATTGACGATTCCGCTGGCCCCCGGGGACCGGCTCTTTGTCTATACCGATGGCATCACGGAAGCACCCAGCCCCGAGGGTGATGTCTTTGGTTATGCTCGCCTCAAAGATGTTCTTGATGCAAATACGAAAGCCCCTCTTTCTGAACTCAAATCGGCAGTACTCAGAGCGGTGCATCAACATACGAAGAAAGCGCTAACTCATGATGACGTTACCTTGATTGCTCTGGAGATCTGCTAATCATACCTACATAATCCTAATGCTTACTGTAACCGTTATTGTATGTTGCCGTTCATGACGCTTGACACACAAGATCCTCCCATCCTAAAGTTGTTTGTATCGAAAGCGAGTTCTTATCAGTTCCGGTAGCTATTTTTAACATTGAGTTCTATCCCGCCAGAGAATCAATCTGCTGTAGTCAGATGAAGAGAGACATTCAATGCCCTACTAATTGAAAAAATAGGAGATGACAAATGCCGTTCTATTTAAAAGAAGTCGATGTCGTTCCTGAAGTTGCAAAATTCCAATCAGCCCTGATTGTCATTTGCCGATTCTGTCCTGCTGCCAGTTTGGCCGTGAGAAACCAGCGACCTTACCTTGAGTTCTTTCGCAGATTCCTAAAGACCGAATCTTGGGAACAGCACGTCAACAATGTGCGATCCCGTCTGGAAAAAGAAGGTGTCAAAACAAGTGTGTTTAAAGGAAATCTCCTCAATTTTATTATTTGCATGTGGACTTCAGGGCAACGGAAGAAATTATTAAAACGAGCATCTGAATATGAAGCTGTGGTGGTTATGGGCTGCGAAGGCGCATATGAAGGTGTGAGTAATATGATCAAATCAACCGATTGCCAAGTATTCCAGAGCATGAAATCAGAAGGTATTTTGGCTGCTACACCGAAATTCCATTTGCCTTTCAACATCTCACTTGAATTATTCGGTGTAACTCAGATACACCAAGAGAAAAACGAGTAATAAATCTTGTCGATGAATTTCAGCCAAAGATTGACTTTCTCGTACTAATTTCCGTTCTGACCGTCAATCTAGCGGGCGCAGCAGGCCTGAAGTCCAAACTGGCCCCCTTGAATGTGGATATCATACTTAAATCCGCAGTCTGGAGTTCAAAAAGCTACTATCATATATGGTGGTTTCTCTAATGGGGTCCGATATAAAGATACCTGCTATTTATGTTAAATCTGGGACCCCGCCAAAATGTTTTGATCTCCTTTTCATATCTGCACTCGACAACTTGAGACGGAATCAAGCTTAACCGTTATAGGTGTCAATTTCTCAAGGGTAGGGTGGTAACTGGCCACCACCTGATAACTATCTGAGAAAGTCGAACCTTTTCCCCTTCCACTGTCAGATCGAATCTCAGCAACTGCAATTAATTTGATCAATAAGATGTACCTTGGTAAGATCGGACTCACTACAAGTCTGCAATCCGAAACAGATTAAGAAATTAAGGAATTGTGGTTCAATCTTCGACCCTATGCTGGATTGACACCGCCATGGAAATTGTCACCGCATGTACCCTCGATTGCCCGGATGCCTGCTCTCTGCTGGTCAAGGTCCTTGCCGAAGGGACCATACGGGTCAAGGGTAATCCCGATCACCCTATTACTGCGGGATTCACTTGCAGGAAGATTCGGCGGTTTGGCCAAAGGTTGACAAGCGGGCATCGCATAATCACCCCCCTCTTAAGACAAGGACGGGATTGGAAGTCCATTGGTTGGGATGAGGCTCTTGAGCTCTGCGCCGAAAAGATTCAGCAGAATCGCTTTGAACCAGAGAGTATTCTGCACGTGCGCGGTGAGGGGGACAAAGGCGTCTTGAGTCAGGCAAGCAAACTTTTTTTTGCGGAACTAGGATCCAGCCAGATGGCAGGTTGTTTGTGTGATATAGCTGGAATTGCCGCCTGTATTGCAGCTTTTGGCTCGCTGGAGACCAATGATGTTTTGGACCTTGCCAATGCGTCAGCAATTGTTAACTGGGGTAAAGACCTCTCCCGTAGCTCAAATCATGTGGCGGCGCTGGTTCGCAAGGCCCGCGGAGGGGGAGCAAAGGTGCTGACAATTTCCCCCGGCGGGGACGGCAACCTGAGTTTTTCCGACAGAATCATCCGCATCAGGCCGGGAACGGATCGATTCCTGGCGATAGCGGTTATCCAGCTTTTGCTTCAGCGAGGCAAAATAGACAAACACATCCTGGAACGTACGAAGAACTGGGAGCGGTTCCAGCAACTTGTCACCATGTGGCCGCTGTCGGTGCTCGCCCAAACTTGCGATGTTTCCGAGAGTGAAGTGGAAAGACTCTTCGACCTCTATGCGCGGTCGGAACCAGTGGCCACCCTGATGGGCTGGGGATTGCAGCGGTACAAATATGGTGGGGAAACTGTTCGCTTTATTAACGGACTTGCTCTTCTTTCGAGAAACATAGGCCGGTCTGGTGGGGGATGCTATTTCAACATATTGTCCATGCGAGACTTCGATCTGAGTTGGGCTGCAGGTTCTGCCGGTCTGAAGAGGAGAACCCTGCTGGAGCCCACCGTAGGGAAAAACATCCTGGAGGCAAAAGATCCACTCATTAGACTGATCTGGGTGAACGGTTTCAACCTTGTCAACCAGGCTCCTGACAGTGGTACAATTGCCCGGGCATTTCAAGCAACCGATTTCAAGGTGGTGGTAGATGCGTTTATGACTGACACCGCTGCACGGGCTGACCTTATTCTCCCCTGTCAACTCATGTTCGAGAAAGAAGATATAGTAGGGTCTTTCCTCCATAATTACGTGAATTACGTTCGGCCAGTGTTGGCACCACCGAAAGGTGCCCGCAGCGATTTCTGGATCCTGTCAGAACTGGGCAAGAGACTCGATCCCCCCATTTTATTGCCTGCGGCAGAGGATTGTATGAAGGCCAGCCTAGATTCGCCCTATCTGGGAATATCCCTCGAAGAGCTGCGTCAGCTTGGTTTTGTCCGGGCTAAGCGGCCTGTGATTCCTTACGCCGACCTCGAATTCGACCACCCCGACGGCAAGTACCACTTGCCTACAGAAATCCATGAAGAGCCTCCGCCGCCAGCGGGGTTCCCATTAAGATTGCTTACACTCGTCCGGAGGAATTTTCTTCACTCGCAGATCCTACCGGAAGAGCATGATCAGATGCCCCAGGTGTGGCTCTCGGCGAAAAGTGATGCATTTATAAGACTGGATCTGGAGAGAGATGTATATATGGCTTCACCCCTTGGTAGGCTGAAAGTGAGGGTGAAGTATCTTCAAGGATTGCACCCCGAGGCGGTCATCTACAGGAGGGGAGACTGGATGAGGATGGGTGGAGGTGCCAATCAAATAATTGCTGCGGAGCTAACCGACATGGGAGATGGGGCTGCCTATTATAGTCAGTACGTAAGGTTGGAGAACTAAACCGAACTAGGCACTAGACACGAAGCGGTGAACGGTACATGGTAAGCGGTAAGCAGTCGAGATGGGTGTGCTGATCCGTTTACCGTTCACCTCTTACTCTTTACCCATATGCTTTGTGCACTTCGTACCACCTTGGCAATAGGACGAAGTTGTGTTAGATTCACCCGTTCTCAAATGCGGAGGCTGCGGCCACCATTTTCCAGGGCACCAAGGAGTGCATGAGGAGAAGTTGTGATCCCGATTGACGAACTCAAGAAGTACGAAATCTTGGCTGAACTGGATCCGGCTGAATTGAAATTCCTGTCGGCGATGGCTGAGGCCACCCAGGCACGGGAGGGTGAAGTACTGATACAGGCAGGACTTCCGGCTCGCACGCTTTATATCCTTCAAGAAGGAGATCTCATGGTGGCCTTTCCTGATGGTCGTGCCATTACGTTACACAAACCCGGTGGGGTGGTGGGTTGGTCGGCACTGGTCAGTCCAGCAGGCTACACGGCATCGGTTACCTGCCTGACGGACTGTACGTTCGTTACCTTTTCCGGCAGCGAGCTATTACGTCTGGTCCAAAGAAACGTGGCGATGGGGACCAAGATCATGCGCAATATTTCCAAGGTGCTCAGCAGGCGGCTTCCTTTTTTACAGGAAGAAGACAGGCAAAGACTGAGAAAGGGGAGGTAAACCCATGGGTGGATTTTCTGCAATCAGCGCTGGCAATGGCTGGCTGATCGCTGCCCTGGGAATCTCTGTGGTTTTTTTCGGGCTGGCATCCCTCGCGTTTATCATTACCTATTTCCCTCGTGCAATCCGCTGGTGGAATGA
>PPDG01000130.1 GCA_002899795.1 Desulfobacteraceae bacterium
AACTGATCACACCCCAAGAGCCCACCACCAAAGATCAGTGCAAAGACCATAGTCAGACTGAATAAATTTTTCCTGATCATGGGGCGGCTCCTATTCTTTTGTTTCCGTCATATGACCCAGGAGATCCCTATTTCTTGAATTGTAGGGTTAAAATTTCTGAGTCGTAAGAGTCTTCATCGCCCGAATTGTCGAACAAGGCCATGGCGAAGCTGTACTTTTTCCTGGGGTTAAAGGCCACATCGTCGTCGTTGCCGGTGTCGAGCTTGCGGTGGAGCATTACAGTCCAGCCGCCGTCGGCATGGCGGCTAACCGCCTTGATGTCACCACGTGAGCCCTGGGCATTTTTGGGCATACGGTAGGTGAGCACATCCCCTGGTTTAAACACGGAATAGTCGGTTATCTCCACTGCGTCTGCAGCCAGCAAGATTCCATTTTTCCCCAGTTTCTTACCTGGAGCCAGCATGTACATGGGTTTGGACTTGTCGGCAGTTATGTTCTTTTTGTCGCCGCCTGATCCGGCGTCTCCTTTTCGCCCACCTTTTTTCTCACTGATAACGGTCACCCAGGTATCATCAGCGACTCCTGCCGGGTCGGACCGAGCCGCTTTCCAGTGCCACAGATCCCCTTTCTCAGCAGCCGATGAGGTGCCGAACTTGCCGTCTTTGGCGTTGGGCGCGCCTTTGGGGACATGACAGACTACGGTGCAGCCCTTGGTAGCAAAGTTGTTGATCCTGTTGATCTCAAACAAAAGGGATATCCGATCCTCGTTGCTTTTAATATGTGTCCATTTTTGCCCATCGTTTTTCCAGGCGCCTTTGGTCACGCTCAGAGTGGGATCATCCCATTTGAACAGGAAGTATATGCCGTCGTTTGTATAAACCGCCTTGGTGGTCACGCTGGCCTTTTTGCCTTCAAACTTCTCTTTGCCCTCAAAGGGAACTTGAACCGCTTTAGCCTTCTGCCAAACCGAGTCGTCCAAGCCGCTAGGGGCTTTTTTAACCCTCTTGGCCGTTAAAGTCTGTTTGGCCGCAGCTTCAAGCCCATCCGTGCCCAAGAGCATGCCGCCCAGTACTAGGGCCAAGGCAAGCATCAAGCTGATTACCATCCGTCCTTTCATGAGTCACCTCCTACAGAACTCTTTACGGGTTGATATCAAACGGTCAGAAAGACCTTTATGTTGCCCTCTTCGATTTTGTGCTCCAGCACAGCCAGCGGTTTGGTCGGCGGACCGGCAATGTTAACCCCGCTGGCATCAAAACGGCCGGAATGGCAGGGACACACGAAAACCTCTTCCTCCTCCCGCCAGATTACATTGCAGGCCAAGTGGGTGCAGGTAGAAGAAAACACCCGCAGCTTTCCACCAGCTTCAGTCTTGGCCCAGACAAATCCCCTTTGCGGCAGCACCAACCAACCGTCCTTGACCATGAATTCGTAAGACAGCATTTCCATACCGCCGGGCTCGAGGTCCTCAACGGGTCCAAAATCAATCCACTTACCAGTCCCCTTCTTCAGCGAGGGTGCAATTACATAAGAGACTAGGGGCACACCGGTAACCACCGCAGCCACTCCGGTCAATGCAATTGTTTTGATAAAGGTTCTTCGTTCAGGATTGATGCGCGTCACCGCATTTTTGTTGGTCTCTTGAGGATCTTGATGCTGGCTCAAATGGATATCTCCTGGGCTGGCCCCTAAATCCTATTTACTCCATAGGCAATTAAGGCAATGATACACCACCTACATAACCAGAAGATTGCCCGAAAATTATCATTTAGTAATGTTGTGGGAAAAAGCAGGACGATGCAGCTAGCGAGGTAGGCTTACGGTGAAAGTACTCCCTTTGCCCGGGTAGCTGGTAACAGCCACTTCACCGCCGTGAGAGCGGGCAATCGCCATTACCAAACTGAGACCCAGGCCGACACCGGTCTTCGACCGACTTGGATCGCATCGATAGAACCGCTCGAAGATATTGGCCAGGTCATCACCGGATATCCCATCACCGGTATCTTCCACAAATAGAAGAACCTGGGATGCATCCCCATCGAGGGAAACCTTTATAGTTCCTTCAGATTCCGTGTATTTTATTGCATTGTCCAAAAGATTAGCCACCAGTCTTTGAAGTCTTTGGGTATCTCCATTGACAAGAGAGCTAGTAGCCACTTCAGTGACAATGGTTATACTCTTGTCTTCAGCAAGGGGTTGAAACAGTTCACAGGCGTCTTCAACTACTTCGGCCATATCCACTTCTTCCACTGCAAGGTTACCCGCTCCTGCTTCGAGTTCTGAGATAGCCAGCATGGTCTCTATCATTTCCAGGAGGCGATCACACTCCTCTATGGTGTTGGCAGCCATGCTTTCATACTCACCCACGGACTTGCCGCTGGTCAGCGTCATCTCAGCGACACCTCGGATTCGAGTAAGCGGGCTTCGCAGGTCATGCGCAATATTATCGCTTATCTCTCTCATTCCGCAAATCAAAGCATGGATCCGATCCAGCATGTCATTGAAAGTTGTTGCAAGTCTGTCAATTTCAGCCCCTCTGGCTTTAAAAGGCACTCGCCTTTCGATGGCTCCTTTTGAGATGTCCTCTGCAGTCTGTGCTACTTCTTCAACACCCTGGAGAGCTCTCCTGGCCATGAACCAGCCTATTAAACCACCAAATATTATTAGGGCAGTCATCATGAGAACGAATCTGTCTCGAAATGCTTCCATGAAGAGTTCATCGTCTTCCAACGATCTGCCTATCTGCACAAGTTTGCCAGGCCCGATAACGCCGTACAAGATGCGTACTTTATGCGGCAGCTGAGGAATAGCGAGAGTCTCAAATACATGACTCTCCCCATTAGTCAACCGGTCCGATGCTGCTTTTTTAATAGCTACATTGGTCCAGGATGTCATATTTGACGACACAAGCTCTTCGCCGTCTAGAGATAGGACTCGCAGAAACATCCTATCCACCCCGCTGGACTCAGCGTCTTGAACTATGTCGAGTTCCACCACATCAAGACCTTTCAAGGCCAAATGAGAAGAAAGCTCTGAAACTTCGGCTAGTAAGGCCTGATCTGTACGTTCACGAAGGCCGGAAGTAATAAGAAAATTAAAGAGGAGGAAAGCCCCAAGAGAGGTAAGAGTGAATATGAACGCATACCAGAGGGTCAAACGGAATGCCAGGGTCCTTGGCGACCTAAGAATCTTGCTTAAGTACATAGCCCACTCCGCGAATGGTGTGGATGAGTTTGGCGCCAAAACCTTTATCTACTTTGTCACGGAGTCTGCATATCCGCGCTTCCACCACATTTTTCTGGGGGTCGAAGTTGTAATTCCAAACATGTTCCATGATCATCGTTTTGGAGACCACCTTTCCCTGATTGCGCATGAGGTATTCAAGCAGAGCAAACTCCCGAGGTTGCAATTCGATCTTTTCGCCTTCCCTCACCACCTCGCGTGTGAGGAGGTCAATGGATAGATCAGCAACCGTAAGGCTGGTGGGTTCCGAAACTCCACTGCTCCGGCGAATCAGTCCCTGAACACGTGCCAAGAGCTCTGAAAAAGCAAATGGCTTGGTCAAATAGTCGTCACTCCCCGTCTGCAGCCCTTTTACTCTATCGTTTACTGAGCGTTTAGCGCTCAAAATGATGACGGGTGTTTTGATCTCTTGCCGCCGCAAAGATTCAATCAGGGCTAAGCCGTCCATCTTTGGTAACATCACATCAACGATGGCTGCATCATAGGGCTCCGCTGAAGCCATCTGCAGACCACTTTCGCCATCGGTGACATGATCCACGGCAAAACCCGCCTCTTTCAGCCCCTTGGAAATGAATGCGGCAGTTTTGAGGTCATCTTCTATCAACAACACGCGCATGGTTACAAAACTCCCTTACTTTCCCAAGATTGGGTTTGGCCCTTTCGGTTTGATTTTACATTGCTATCAGGTTTTTATATCACGATTAGTTGAAAAGGTTCCACCTTACGAAGACTTATTGTTGAAAGAAGCAAACTTCGACCGCAAGTTAGTCAAACCTATCTTCGTTTTTCTCGATTGAAATAAGATCGACCATTTAGTGCTTATTATGTGCAAGGACAGAGTAGAGAGGAGTTATCAAGATCTTGTGATAGACTTTTATGGTCGCGAGTTTCATGTCTCTTGCCATTATCTTAACTTTCCTAAACCTTAAGATATGATATGGGTATGTAAACCAGGCCCCCTCATTGCCCCAGAGAGTCCCTCAATCCCATAGCATCCAGGCTAGTTCTCACCCTCAAATAAAGAATCTGTTATCTAGTGTTAAGTGATGATGAGCTGTGAGGCCCCGCCTGTTAAGTTAACAGACG
>PPDG01000116.1 GCA_002899795.1 Desulfobacteraceae bacterium
CCCTCTGGCAGGTCAAATGAAAGTTCATCTACTGCCTTGATGTGTTCGGCACCCGGATAGATCTTCGTCACATTTTCCAACTTCAGCATGATGTTCATGGCTTACTCCTCACCATTACTATGGTGGACAAGGATATTACCGTGCAATCTTAAGGCCCGTCGGGGTAATCCAATCTTCGACTTTCTCGAAGATGATGTCTGCCGCAATGGCCAGCAGACCCATGGCTACGGCGCCCAAGATAACCGAGTCGTTGGTGGCCATTTGCAGTCCTTCGCTGACAAACAGCCCCAGGCCCCCAGCGCCGATATAGGCCGCAATTGCCGCAATGGCAATGGACATAACCACGGCGGTCCGAACCCCTGCCATGATCACCGGAGCAGCAAGGGGAAGCTGTAGTTGCAAGAGCAGTTGGAAAGTGGTCATCCCCATGCCGCGGCCCGCCTCAATTGTGGCCGGATCAACATTCTTTATCGCAATATAGGTGTTGCGGATGATGGGTAACTGGGAGTAGAGCGCCAGGGCGATAACGGCAGGTACTGTCCCAATGCCAATACCGCTGACAGCATCCCAATGCCTATCAATGGAGGACAGGATAGGCATCATGAAACCGAAGAGAGCAATACTCGGAATAGTCATCATAATGCTTGCCAGGTACAAGACGATGCCTGCAGCAGTCGGATGACGGCTGATATAGACACCGATGGGCACCCCTGTAGCTATGGCTATGATCAGGGCAATTGAAACAACCTTGATGTGGGTCAAGGTGTAAAGGCCGGTCAACCTGAAATTATCAGCAAAAAAAGCGAAGGGACCCGAGAGGAATAGAGGATCTATAAAAGTATTATAGCCAATGATTGACAGTATCACACCGAAAACCATTAACCAAAAATCTTCAATCGTTTTCATAAAGTTGAAAGCGATCGCTAAGATCGTTAATGCGAAAATAGCCCACGTTATCCAGAAGCCGTATGTTTCTGAAAAATTAAGATTCTCCAGCTTAAGATAAAATAATTTGGTGAGATCTAGTTGATAAATAAATACGGAAAGGCACATGAAAAGAAGAAGAAGACAATAACTTGCAGAGCCAAGACGACCCCGGCGAAAGGCACTGCGAAAATATAAAAATATTCCAAGGAGGAGCGCTAGAGTGAGGATGATTCCATAGACTGTGCCCGCTGTTTCGACAAGGGAGGGGATAATCGCAACACTCACTATGATGAACAGAAATAGCGGCAGAAACACCGACTTTTGCATACTTCTGCGAAAGTATGTCAGAAAATAGATCAATAAAGCAAAGATGGGTACAATTAAGGCCATCCGCAAGATATTGTAACTCTCCAAAAAGTCAACTTCGAGATCACTCACATTGAGTAACATCTGATAGGCGGAAACGGGGGCGTCCTGATATAGAATACTGCCGGGAAACCACGGTTGAAAAAAAGCGATGAAAACGAGAAGAACAGCGAAAAGAAAAATCTTGTCAGACCATTGCCAGCTGAAGATGGTCTTATACAGCACAGAGACCACAGGATTTGCACAATGGTCACAAAATTTGGCGTCTTCCGGAATTTCCTTCCTACAACTCGGACATATCGCTATTTCCATTATCTAACCTCTGGTAAATTGCAGATAACGAATTGCTTTAATTAGACTTTTATTTTTTCAAGAGATAGGCTTCAATTTATCTCAGAAGTATTTTAACAACAGGTTTAGTTGTAGTTTCTTAGTTGCTGAACAACCGGCTGAACTTCAAGAGGATTCAGATGGACAAGAAATACTCTGCAGATCACTTCTTTCTATTATAACTAGCCCGCTACCCTGTCTTGTGTCAAGGGTGAGACCTACACATACTGGTGAGTTATTTCTTGAAAGACTGGCCCCTGATGCAGCCATTGATGAGAGGTTTTATCCCATCCATTTTCTCGAAATCCCATATCATTCTGGTAATCTCTTGCACCTTCTGAGGGCCAAGAACAGGCTCCACTATTCCAACAAACTTTTCTTCCAACTCAGCATCTGCAGGAAGATCATTCGGGGGCTCCCAAAGTGGCTGCACCGGCCCGGATGTCAGTTCTCGACCGTCCTCAGTACGGATCACTACCTCAGCATAGGTTTTCTGAGGAAATATCTGTTCAAATTCCGAAGCCACCTCAACCTCGACTTTGTCTGCCAGCTCCAATAGGGAATTGTCGAAGATGCGGGGCGGCAAAACCTGGCTTGGTCCTACCTGGCCATCATATAAGGCCGCAGCCACCGGATAGGCCAGGTTGTATTGGGCCTCTTCGGTGTTCTTGGGATGATCGCAGCTCAATGCGGCGGCGGCCTCAAAGGTCCGGACGCGGATGCGGGATATGCTCCGTGGTCTCAAATCATTTTGCTTCATCACCCTTAGTACCCCGGTCACGGCCGCCAGGGACCAGCGGCAAACTGCGTAAGGTTTAAAATACAAGTTCAGCATCAAATATTCATTGCCCAGTCCTTCGATCCACTTTTTATCCGGCGATTCACTGAATAAGGGTTCTATGCCGATGAATCCTTCCTGCGCCATAAGGACCGATGCCAGCGCCACCATAGTCCCCCAGCCGATGCTGTCCTTGACCATAGACGGCTTCTCAATACCCTTCATCATAGGGGCAATGGGTGCGTGGTACTCTGCAACTCCCATCGCTTCACGAAGGGTACTTTGGTCTAAACCCAAAACTCTCCCGGCCACAGCGGCACCACCGACAGCGCCCCAGCTCCCTGACGAGTGGTATGTCTGGTACAAAGCGTGTCGGATCAAGCCGGCTCGAATCGCAACTTCGTATCCAATGACAAGTGCGGTCAGGAAGTCTGTACCTCTCGGGTGAACGGCGGACTCGCTTGCCGCCAGGAGCACTGGGAGCACACAGGCACCCGGATGGCCCTTTACCATCCTATAGCCATCGTCAATGTCCAGGGCGTTGCAGGCATATCCGTTGGCCAGGGCAGCGCCGACTGGCGAGACCCGCTCCCCGCTTACCAGGATAGTAGCCTCGGTTCCTCTAAAGTACTTAGTGGCGAATGAGCTCATAATACGGACCACTGGCGTGTCACTGCCTGCCAAAAGTGCACCCAGGGTGTCCAGAAGGCACCGCTTAGCCTGATGGATTACATTGTCGGGCAGATCCTCGAATCTGGTATCCGAGATAAATCGTAAGACCTTGTTAGTCAGAACCTCCAAGAAATCTCTCCAACGATAAGTTTAAATCTTAAAACTGTGAATCTCAGTCATTTTTCCATGAAGCCTACTGGAGTTGCCATGGTCAAGACAAAACAAAAAAGCCCTTCATGTCTGAAGGGCTTTAATACGCTAGTTCCCAAAATCGTAGAGGTGAGGATTGATCTGCTCTGAATCTAGCGCGGTGTCATCTTTGGGCTCAGATCAGTCACACGTGGTTGAGCAACATGCGCAGCTTTCGGGGGCGCACCCGGCGTTTTCTTTCAGCGCCTCCAACTCTTCAGCCTGGGCCTCTCGAACCTCGACCACTTTGACATCGAAATGCAGATGTTCCCCGGCCAACGGGTGGTTCATGTCGGCTACCACCACCTCTTCGTTCACGGACTCCACCCGTAGCCTAACCGGGCCGTGAGGCCCACTAGCCTCGAACACCATGTTGGGTTCGATGTCCATGTCGGGAGGAAATTGATCACGCGGAATTTCACGGAAGAGCTCTTCGTTGGGTTGGCCGTAACCCTCCTCAGGCTCAACGGTGAACTTGGCACTCTGACCTTGCTCCATCCCCTCTAGTCCCTTTTGAAGTCCCACTATGACCTGACTAGCGCCAAATATAAAACCAAAAGGCGTGCTGGGATCGGAACTGTCGATCACTTCCTCAGAGTCGAGGGAGAGGGTGTACTCAATGCTCACATAGGCGTTGTCTTGAATCTTCATCAGTATCTTCTCCTTAAAAAAAATCCCGTTCGGAACAACCGCACCGTGCGGAATTTCAAACGGGACGTTGCGCGCTTACTATAACGGCCGAAACCACAAAGGTCAACCGCTAGAGCTATGGACCATGTAGTAAAGATTCCAAGCCCGTCGAAGATCCCGCTATGCGGGAGTAGTGGAGTATATGAAATTCCAAACTCCAAGCACCAAATCTCAGGGTGTCAGGAAAAAGAAACATAGAAGCTGAAACCTTAGTCATGGACAATGACTTTTGTGACCGACTAGTCAGTCAATTCTATCATATTTGACTAATTATTTGATTTATTATATAATAGTTACCGACTGACCAGTCGGTCATAAAAGTCCTTGTACATACAAATGTAAGAAACCTGATCCGTTGGGGCATAGGGCATGGAG
>PPDG01000588.1 GCA_002899795.1 Desulfobacteraceae bacterium
TGGATATTTCTTTTTGGGTGGAGTGTGATTTTGAATATCGAGACTGCCTCTTAGAATTTGATGAACGTGGTGTTGAAGACTTCAGCACCATGGGAATAATTCTTGAAGCAGCTGCAAGAAGGGACGAGTGGGCTAATGCTTAGGCAGCAACCCATAGCCAAAAAGAAAGTGTATTTAAATAAGAAGAAAGAGGGGCATTTCAACTGTGGCCAATGCGGTAAAGCACAGAAGTTGAGTGCAAAAGACTCTGAATCACACATAGCGAAGGGAGTGGATTGCTCTTGCACTAGTGTTACAGATGTTCATCTAGAACAACGTCAACACTTTAGAAAAGATGTCGAGTTCATAGGATCTTTCGAAAAGATCTATCCCGATTCCTCTGAGATGGGGAAAATAATCGTAGAAGATATCTCGCATACAGGCATGAAATTCAGGACGGCTACAAGGAACCATTTAAAGAAAGATGATGTTATCCAGATAAGATTTGCCTTAAAGGGCAACCATAATTCTATAATCGCAGAAAATGGAGTTGTAAGGTTTGTTAATGGTCTCTATGTGGGCATTGAGTTCCAGCATCTCAGTGAGCACACCAAGAAACTTATTGGTTTCCACCTGATGCAGTTCGCTGCTGACCCAATACCAAGTAGCAAGCAAAAGATAGCAGGACCATCGAATACGAGAGAATCTTCTAGTAGCCGGTTGGTTTCGAATCCTTTTGGCATTGCAGTAGATAAAATTCCAGTCAGCCTAAAAGGAGACCTTACCTCATTTGGTCTGCATGCTATCCTAAAAACCTTGGCAGTTGAAAAAAAGAGTGGCATTCTTCAACTCGGCCGAGGACGAGCGAGGAGAGCAATTTGTTTCAAAGAAGGGAATGTTGTTGCTGCAACGGGAAATAGAAAATTTCAGCTAGGACAAATCCTTTTTGATGAAGGACTCATTTCCCGGGAAAAGCTGGAAGACGCCTTAAAGAAGGCTAACAAGTCAGGGAAACGGATAGGCGAGATGCTCTTACAGAAGGGATATGTCAATCAGAGTATATTGAAGGGCTTGATTCAACACCAGATCCAGAAAGTAGTACATGCTCTTTCTCATTGGAAGGAGGGGCATTTTGAATATCGCGACTGCTCTGTAGAATTTGACGACCGAGGAATCACTGATGCTAGTGTCAAGAAAACCGGGCATATATCAAACAAGACCCCCATAGCCAAACAGAGACGAGAGCATTCGAGAGTTGAGGTCTCTTGGCCAATGAGTATTTTCAGGTCTCAGGGGCCGATAGAAGGAGAGGTGCGGAATATCAGTTTGACGGGTGCACTCATTCGCTGTTTAGAAATACCTGACCCAGATGAGGCTCTTCGCCTAGGCATAGAAATATTGGAACACTCTCATGTCATGTTTGCTACCGCAGAGACGGTTAGATTAGATATTCAAGATTATGATAGCGATTATTATTCATACCTTCTGGGCGTGCACTTCACAGAGATTTCCGAGAAAGATCTTCGATTCCTTGCAAGCAGAATCCTGCATTAACACATATTATTGATCAACGGCTACTCGCTTGAGGACGAGAACCACAGTTGGGCTGTGTTGGTCCATCTCTATTATCACTATTCATTTTTCAAAGACCATGCGAAGTCCCTAGCTCGCTTTTGTATTGGCATCGGGTTTGCATAAGTTAATCCGTGACGTGAGCATTGTGACTCACTCATCGTATCTCCATGGACTGCCCCCATCGGCATAGGGTCGATGGGGGTTTTCTTCTACGCATTCAGTAACTTTTCTCACGCTGGAGTTGAGATACATCATGACAGAGCCAAGAAAACCTATGCATTGCATGTTCTACCCAGCATGCGAACCTATGAAAAAGTTATTGGGTGATATACCCCTTAGTCTAGTATTTACGAGAACTGTACTGATGCAAAGAGAGGCCGAGTCGGTCTGCGCCCAATGCCCTGACTGGGGAACCCAAACCATATAAACCGTAATCCGTACAGTCTCTCCACCCCTCCATGCTGCCCACCTACGGAGCCAATCGGCATGGTCGTTGCATCTCCGTTTATCCCGCCAAACTACATGACAACCTTTTGATTTTCTGTGCGAATGCCTCTTGTAAAGTGCGCTGAAAGGACCGACACAATGGCTGACACGGTTCTGGTAGTAGATGATGAAAGCACTATAAGAGATTTGCTCAATGTCTTTCTTCCGATGTAACGACTTAAAGTAATCTTGGCTGCGAATGGGGAGGAAGCTTTGGAACTAGCGAAGAAGAACGTTCAGAAGGTAATTCTATTGGACATAAAAATGCCCGGCATTGATGGGTTGGAGACATGTAGGAGGTTGAGGGCAGAAGAAAAAACACGATATACTCCGATCATTCTGGTAACTGGGTTCGGAGCGGAAAAAGTAGAAGCAGATGATGCTAGAGCTGATGACTTTATCAGTAAACCCTTCGATATGGAGGACCTAGCCTTACGATTAAAGTCTGCTATCCGTATCGGACACCTTACCGATCCAGCAGAAAGGCTGCTGACCTACATGGATGAGCTAGACAAGAATCGACAGAAGTAGAGAGTCGAAAGTTTAGATCACATACTTTAATTTACAGTCATGCCCCTTTTGCCCCGTCCCAATATGTAGTGCTATGCTCTGTGAAGCTGAAGCTCGAGGTCAAGGGATGCCAGTTCACACTTTCTCGGTTATCGAAGCACGTCAAGAAATCATCTAGCGCACCGCATATCTGATTTCACAGAACAATAAAACAAGCTTGAGAATTTATTCCAGTGCAAATGCACTTCTGTCAACCAGGTTGACATCTGTCTGTCAACATAGTTGACACCGCCTAAGTTGATGAAATCTACCAGATTTTTTTTATAGCCACTTCGAGCTGTCAACTCGGTTGTCAGTTCTTGGAGAAACCGTTATCTTCCCCCTTCCATATTGTCATCCTCCGACCGCATAAAATAGACTGATATATTAAGTGGTTACAATTGATAATAAGATCGCAGCCTCCCTCAATCTATAGTTGGCATAGCACTTGACCTGTCATGAAGGCAACGGCTCAACGATTTCTTGTCATGTCTTTTGTGATGGGAGAATAAGAAGAAGTCAATAATAACCAGTTAAGAGCCATTGGGGGGAGGGTAAAGCCATGAATAGTCCTGAGTGTAGTGTGGCGAACACCGAATCTGCGATAAGATGTGATCGTAGCTCTGACTTGCAGCCTATTGAAGAGGAGAATTCAACGTCAGAAGCAAATCAGAAAGCTCAGATTATTGAAGTCAAACTGCCCGATGGTGATGTTGAGCGTTATGAGGACCATAGTGTCCTCCGTAGCGAAATCATCAACGGAACAGTGAAAAGGGACTTTAGGGCGCGAGTTATGACAAAATCTGATGCAGAGGAAAAGGAGGTGGAATGGTCTACTGTGGAAAAAGTTGCAGATACTAGCTTTGAACTGCAAAGCTTATTCAAGCCGGTTTGGGCACACACAATGAAGGGAGCGGTCTATGGTGCTTTGGTTGGTATCTTTTTAAAAGCACTTGATACTACGGTTACCCTTTTCGCAATTGATGCCACTGTTGGTGTTGTTTGGTTGATTGTAGTTGGGTCGCTTTTTGCCAAGCGATGGTGGGCTCCTGCCATCGCTATATTTATCGGGATAAAACTTGGTATTAATGCAAACCTTTTTATCACTGCTCTTGCTGTGGCGATTGTGGGTTCTATTTTTGGTGCACCCGCTGGCATGCTCATAGGCACTATAGTGGGGGTTTTTAGAAAACGGAAGATTCCTATAGCGCATGATGCAGGTGTGGAAGGCAAGCGCACTTACGTATACGGATTGATGTTTCCCACAGTCTTTCTGGCGACTATGATACCCGTTTATATATTCTGGCTGATTCCCAAGATGCTAGAGTGGGTATCATAATGTTTGCCTCAAGAAAAGGGGGGGACGTCCGCGACATTTAGACATTTGCCAGCGTTAAGCTCTTTGGCTAGTTGAGATTTTCGGAGGTGTTTATTTCACGGATGCCCCCCTTTTCACGGAGAACTCGGGAAGTGATTTGACATTTAATCTGTGCAATGATCCGACCATTTGGCACAATTCAAAATATTGTACCAGATTAAATTCCAGCCGAGTGTGAATTAAGGGATGTAATACAAACTTCGATAATGATCGAGATACCTTTATGTATCTCACCACGAAGAAAAGTCACATCTCCTTCTCATATCTTTAATTCTGGCCAAGTTTAGGTATTGGCAAGATATGTTTAGTCTCTACCTAGAGAGTTTTACCCCAGCATTTTGTGCCGAGGCCCCAGAA
>PPDG01000167.1 GCA_002899795.1 Desulfobacteraceae bacterium
CAGACACCTGAATGAATCGCAAGAATCCTTCTTTATCGACAATAAAAAGAGCCCGCTCAGTAACGCCATCGGAACGCAGCACACCGTATGTTTTTGCCACAGCGCCATGTGGCCAAAAATCTGATAGCACATGGAACCACACGTTTCCAATCTGGTTTGTCCAGGCATGGAGCGTGGGGATGTTATCCACCGTGATGCCTAGCAGCACTGCGTCGGTTTCGGAAAAGACATCTTTTACGATATTGTAACCCGGCCATTGTTCAGAGCATACGGGGGTCCAGGCTGCAGGAACAAATGAGATTACGACATTCTTCTTGCCATGGAATTGGTGCAGAGTAATCTTCTCACCAGAAACCGACTGCAGAACGAAATCGGGGGCTATTTCGCCAACCTTTACTTTCAAAACACTGTCTATGGGTTTTTGTTGCCCCGGGTCGTAGATGCTCTTTTTCACTGCTTCTGACAGCCCTGAAGTAGGACTGCTCAGATAAACCAGGACCGCCAACAAAACCATACTTAACTTCAGAATCCCTCTCACGGCTATCACCTCTTCAGGTCACTTCAGAAATGTGTAGGACCACTTTAAATTAACCCTGATGTTGCATGCCAATGTCAAGGAGTATTGGAATACCTCGATTGTCGATTTAATCCCAAATCCGCAATCTGCAATCTTCAATCTACCCTATGCCCTACACCTCCGGCTCAAAGTGACAAACTGCCGAAGATTCCAGGCATAAAACTTGGCACAGCTCATCAATCACCTTTTGTTCCGGCTCATTGAAATCGCCGTCTGCTTTGGCAAGCAGGATACAGGCACGAACGAGCAGTGATGCTTTCTCCTCATCGCCGGAAAACTTGGCAACAGCTTTTAGCACCTGTTTTTTGGCGCTCCCAAAATCCTCTTTGATTGCTTTGCCCCAGTCTCGAAACAAATTGACCGCCTGGTGTACATCGAATATTTTGAGTTCTTTGACGTTTTCCAAAATGAAGTCGAGTGCTAGCCGCTCCGAGAGCACGATCTCCTCGTCCGCAAGAGCTAAGAGAGCAGTAGCCCCCATCATAGCTTCAAGGAAAGGTTTATTGCGATGCCGTTGCAGTTTCTCTGCCATTGATTCCCTGGCGGCACGAAAGATGTTAGCCATAATCTTCCCCTTGTCTTTTAGCCTAGATTCAGTGTATTCAGAGATCTACGGGGCCGAGCGTCTTCCACAAAAAGTCATTATAACCTACCAACCCTTTCTCACAACTATTGTTTTCGCAAAAAAGATTTCGAGTAATATTATTTAGTCTTACCTCAGGGTCAGGTCAGAGACAGTTGGCTATGCCTGAGGTTATAGAGTGCTGAACTTCCAGTCGTATTTGGAGAGGGATTCAGCCTGTTCTGTATTTTGAATATCGAAACTGGGGACCCGCCCGCAGGGTGGGGAGTCCGAAGGACAATATCGAACAAGGAATTTCGAACAGCGGAAGTTTTTTTAGGAATGAGACAATGTTTTTGACTTCGATATTCTGCGGTTCCTTGTTCTGCGGTTCATATTCTTAAAGATTTGCTATTCAAATACGCGGACGCCCTTCAAGAACTCAATTTCACTCATTGAAGAGCGTCCCTATATCTTGCGAACAGTTTCTTAAGAACTTACCGCATCATCGAAGTCCATGTGAATCTCTATATCGCCCCCTTCCCTGGATGTTTTCAGGTTGGGATATCTCTTCTTGAAAACGCGGATCATTGCCGCATTTTCTCGCAGGACGTAGGCAGAAAAAGCTTTATAGTGGTTTTCCCTGGCAATCTTCTCAAGGACTCCTAGAAGGTAGGAGGCTATTCCCATGCCCTGACGATCCTCGCGCACGATGAAGGCCACCTCTGCTGTGGTCTCGTCTACCATCCCATATGAACCCGTGGCAACCACATCCAAGTTTCCTCTGTTGCGCACCAGACCGATCATGGACATGTTTTTTCTGTAGTCCAGTGTAGCCAGATGCTTCTGCAGATCTTCGTGGGTAAATATCTTCCTATTATGAAAAAACCTGTAATAGATGGTCTGTTTGGTGAGAGAATAGAAAAAATTTCTCGAGGCCAGCTCATCCGATGCAAGAAGGGGGCGAAACTCGATGGATTGACCATTCTTCGTTACCATCGTGCTTTTGTAGCCGTCCAGAAAAAGAAGATCTTCCGGTTGTGGAGGCAGTTGGTCCGCGAAGATGTAGTGGCGCTCCTTTGCTGCCTCGATGAGATCTTCACGGAATTTGGGATGAGCTATCTGGGCCAATTCCACCACTCTCTGATATATGCTTTTCCCCTGAAGTTCCGCTATACCATATTCCGTTACCACAAAGTTCACATCACCCCGCGTGGTGGCCACTCCTGCCCCTTCTGACAAGTGGGGCACAATGCGAGATGTCTTGCCGTCTTGAGTTGTAGAGGGCAGCACAATGATGGAAAAACCTCCTTTAGACATGGTGCTGCCGCGCAGAAAGTCCACCTGGTCTCCAAGACCGCTATAAAATTGATATCCCATGGAATCGGAACACACCTGGCCTGTCAGGTCCACCTCCAAGGCTGAACTAATTGAGACCAGGTTATCGTTTTGGGCGATGACGGTGGGATCGTTCACAAATTCCGAGGAGCGGAAATAGAACATGGGATTGTCATTCACGTAGTTATAGATCTTTTCCGATCCCATACAAAGAGAGGCAACCACGCGCCCAGGAAGAAATGTCTTCTTCTTGTTGGTTATTACTTTCTTTTCAAAAAGAGGCAGAAAGCCATCGCTGATCAGATGAGTATGTACTCCCAGGTTCTGCTTTTCGTCTAGATATTTCAAAATGGAGTAAGGCAATTGCCCAAAGCCGAGGTGAAGCGTGGCCCCGTTATCTACAAGCTGCGAAACGTAACGGCCGATTCTTCGGGCCACCTCGGTTTCAGTTAGCGCAGGCAGAGACACCACCAGAGGTTCTTCATGTAACACCAGATAGTCGATTTCATCCACATGAACAAAGCTGTCGCCCGAGGTCCTGGGCATCATGGGGTTGACCTGGGCGATGACCAACTGCGAATTGTCCACTCCTGCTCGGGTGATATCCACTGAGACACCCAGGCTGCAATTTCCAAATCTGTCGGGTGGACTCACCTGCACGAGGGCTACATCAAGACCTGTGCGCTTTCTGTAAAAAAGCCGTGGAACCTGAGAGAGGTACGCCGGGATGTAATCAATTTTCCCCTCAAAGGCGGCTTTACGCATGGCGAGACTGATAAAAAAGAGCTTCAGGGAAAACCTCCGCAGGAAAGATTCATCGTCAACATAGTCTGCCAGAGTTTGGGAGAGCATCTGATATATGGTTATGTCATCCAATTCACTGTTTTGGACCATGGTCCGGATCAGATGTTGAGGTTCCCCGGAGCCTGTGCCGATGAAGATTCTGCTACCGGTTTTTACTTGTGAGATTGCTTTCTTTGCTTCGACTATTTTGTCAGGGCAATAGTCGCTCAGCCATTGGATGCAGTCCATCAGAACTCCTCACTCTACCGAAAAGGGACGTTCATGCGATTATGCGTTTCTCTTTGAAATTCTCCATGGTGCAGTAAAGATCATGCCCCGAAAGGCCCGCGTAGACGCACCAGGTGCATTGCATCATATCATTGCCTGTGAGATCGAAGGTAGAAGAATATTTAAGGATATGGTTGATCGAGATAATTTTGTTGATCGACGAGGGACTATTTTATCCGAGACATCAACAGTCTGTAATACTTGGGCATTGATGCCTAACCATTTCCATCTTTTATTGCGTACCGGCAAGGTTCCCAGCACCACAATTATGCGACGGCTCCTTACGGGATATATTGATGTTGAGAGAAACGCATAATCGCATGAACGTCCCCTTATTTCTCTCATCTGCGATGTTAGAAATACCACTTTGCTGCCACCCATTTTACCACTTTTTGGGTCTTTTGCTTCCGGATGCAAAGCATTAGGTTTATAATGAGTAATTCTTTATTCTCCACGAACACCAATCCATATGAACGAAAAGCCAAAAATTATAAGAAAAGATATATTACCCTGTTAGTAAAAGGACCATTAAATCAACACGGGGGCAGCCCTTGACTTGGCGGCACGGGCAGGAGGCAATGACAACATGTCCAAGAACCTATATATCGCAACAATGGAGCCGGATAGTGGTAAGGCCATCTTGGTTCTCGGCGTAATGGAAACCCTTTCCAGACGCATCAGGAATATCGGTTTCTTTCGGCCCGTTATCAAGTCGAGTGACAAGCCCGACAACGACATTCAACTCATTTTAAGCCGTTACAATCATGAGCTG
>PPDG01000596.1 GCA_002899795.1 Desulfobacteraceae bacterium
TAAGGATTTCAATATTCGCATCTGGATCGGCATTCGGTTTCTCGCCACTTATGTGAACGTTCGGCCGAAGTAGCTGATTAACATCCAGGAGAGCCACATAGACCTGCAGCAGGGGAGAATCCTGATTCCTCATCCCAAGGAAGGAAGGCCGAAGTACATGTACCTCATACGGGAGGATATCGACCTTCTGAAGTCAATGCCCCGCGGGTTACCGGATCTCTACTTCTTCCGTCACCTGAAGGGCAACGGCGCAGCCAGACCCGGCCAGCGGTTCGGGCATGACTACCTTTGGAAATGGTGGAAGAAGGCCTGTTCCAATCTGGGAATTGAAGGAGTGGACCTTTACGGCGGGACAAGACACAGCACAGTGATCTACCTTAGAGAACTGGGGCACTCACCTGAGGCGGTCAAGCGTGCCTCGATGCATTCGACGAACAAGGCCTTTGAGAGGTACCTGCAAGTTACCGCATCCGAGGTGAGATCCATTTACGCCGACGCCAGGTGTAACAAAAGAAAAAGGTGTAAACAAAATGAACCCGGTTTTGTTTACACCTTATAGCAAAAAGTGTAGTAATTTCAATAAATTTGGTGCCGAAGGCCGGACTCGAACCGGCACGGGTCTCCCCACCACCCCCTCAAGATGGCGTGTCTACCAGTTTCCACCACTTCGGCAAGGTTGTGGCTTACTCTGTCTTCTCTTCACCAGCAACCGGAGTGGTCTGCTGTTTCTCCGGCGTCGGTACGTCCGCCGATGGCTCGGCTTGCTGCGTGTTCTTCTCAGCTTCGAGAGGTTGGATTGGCGTCACACCTTCAGTCGTGGCCGGTGCCGTGACCGCAGGCTTGACCCCACTCATTACAGACTCTTTGGGAACCCTGCTGGACCGGCTAGCCAGAACAAGCGAGGTAATCATGAAAACAATTGCGACAGCTGCGGTCAGTTTGCCGAAAAAGGTACTGCCGCCAGTTGAGCCGAACAGGGTTTGCGAAGAACTGCCGAAAACCGCCCCAATCTCCGATCCTTTGCCTGTCTGCAATAGTACAATCATGATCAGGGTAATACAAATGACGAGATGTAATATAACAAGTGCTGTCTGCATTGGGCTAAAACTTCCCTCTATTTATGATTTAACTTTAAATATATAGCCTATTTATCCTTCAAAATCAACAATCCTGATAAAAGAAGCACCCTTCAGACTTGCTCCCCCTACCAGGGCGCCGTCTATATCAGACTGCGCCATCAATTCATCCACGTTCTCCGGTTTGACGCTGCCACCATACAGGATACGTATATCGTTTGCAACCGTATTGTTAAAGCGCTCTGCCAGGTTCTCACGTAGAAAAGCATGGGCCTCCTGGGCCTGCTCGGGCGTAGCCGTGTGACCGGTACCAATGGCCCACACCGGCTCGTAGGCCAAGACCAACCGGCCAGCTTGCTCTTCTCCCAAACCCTCGAGACCGCCTTTGAGCTGCTCGGCCAAAACATCCAGTGTCTTTCCGGCCTGTTTCTCCTCCAGAGTCTCACCAATACAGAGGATAACCGCGAGATCGATGGCCAACAGCGCCAGAGCCCTGCGATTTACACTCTCATTGGTTTCGCCGAAGTACTGGCGCCGCTCTGAGTGTCCAACTATGCCGTAATGGCAACCCAGATCGCGCAGCATTGGGGGCGAGATCTCTCCGGTATAAGCCCCCTGATTCTCCCAGTAACAGTTCTGCGCCGAAAGCCGAATGGGGCTCCCTGCCAGGGTGGAGGCCACCGCAGCAATGGCCGTAAAAGGAGGCGCCACCACCACCTCGCGGTCATCAAAACGCGAGATCCCGGTCTTGAGCTCTTCCGCCAGAGCCACACTTTCGGCTATGGTAAAATGCATTTTCCAGTTTCCTGCCATGAGGGGCATACGCGCTTTCATACTTTCATTCCTCCTCTGGATTGCTTGTGGTCATTTGGCTTCGCCGTCATTGAGTCATTTGGGCTTACGCCCGTCATTAGGTCGTAAAGACAGCATAATGACATATAATTGTAGATGTCAGCGTAGCGTAACCTGATGACAACAAATGACGCCGAAGGCATTGTGACAGCGTAGCGTACTGACGGCCACCTTTAGTGGCCAAGTGACAATAAATGACAACATACGTAGCACAATGACTTTAGAACCAACGACTCCATGCCCCGTGCTCTATGCTCCATGCTTTTTTAGCAACGTACGACGGACCACGGACAACGGACTACAACCTCTCCCCCATATACACAGCCAGATCGACCAACCGGCTGGCGTAACCGAATTCGTTGTCATACCAGCTCAGAACTTTCACCAGTCGACCATCTACAACACTTGTCAGGGCCGCATCCACCGCAGAAGAGTAAGTACTGGTGTTAAAATCCATCGAAACCAGAGGCTCGGTGATGTAGGCGAGGATGCCCTTCAGTCGGCCGGTGGCCTCCTGTTCCAAAGCCTTGTTCACCTCTTCCTTGGTAACCTCCCGGCTCACGCGCCCCACAAAGTCAACCACGGAAACATTGGGGGTGGGAACGCGGATGGCCATGCCATCGAGTTTGCCTTTCAGCTCGGGGATAACCAGAGTCACTGCCACTGCGGCACCAGTGGTGGTCGGAACCATGGAAAGAGCCGCAGCCCGTCCCCGGCGCCGATCCTTATGCAACCCATCCAGAAGATTCTGGCCCATGGTGTAGGCGTGGATGGTAGTCATCAGGCCGTGTTCAATGCCAAAAGAGTCGTGAAGAATCCTGACCACAGGCGCCAGACAGTTCGTAGTGCAGGACGCATTGGAAACAATGTCGTGATTGGCGGGATCATAGGTGTCCTCATTGACTCCCAAGACAAAGGTTGCGTCGGCGTTTTTTCCTGGTGCGCTGATGATCACCTTCCGAGCCCCAGCTTTCAAATGATTCGCAGCAGCCTCTCTATCCCTAAAGAGTCCGGTACACTCCAAAACTATATCCGCACCCAAGTCCTTCCACTTCAGCTCGTCAACACTCCTAATCTGGGTGCAGTGGACTTCCTTGCCCCCTATAATGAGATTACCATCCCGGACCTCCACCGGTGTGTCAAAACGACCATGAACCGAGTCATAGCGGAGTAGATGAGCCAACTCCTCCGGATCACTTAGATCGTTGATGCCCACTACTTCAACGTCTATTCCGCGCCCGATAATGCTTCTCATCACCATCCGACCAATACGACCAAAACCGTTGATTCCAACCTTGACAGCCATATTCATATCCTCCCTCATAAATTACTGTTGTTCCGACCAAGTCTAAATGATCTTTATTTTCTCAACCCTAAGGTTGCAAACCTACACCCGCTGCAGTCTTCAGGTTCAAGTTAAACTTCATAACCAAGGCGTCTTCCCTGGATTCGGAATAGTAACGAGGTCTCTTGTGCACAGCCACAAAACCGAGTCTTTCGTATAAAGCCTGGGCCGCTTTGTTGGACCGACCCACTTCCAGCACCGCGAACTGCGCTCCCGACGCATGGCCCAGTTGAAAAGCGTGCAATAGTAATTGCCACCCGATGGAGCGCCGCCGGTACTCCGGATGCACTGCCAAATTCGTTATCTGGAGTTCATCAGCCACCAACCAAAAACAAATGTAGCCCAGCACTGGACCGATGTGGTCTCCTCCCTTTATGCGGACCACTCTCAGGCCACCGTAGGATTTCCCCAGCTCCGCCTCAAAAGAGGCTTTACTCCAGGGACTCCTAAAACTCGCCCGTTCTATGGCCAGCACTTGGGCAAGATCAGCCGGTCTCATGGGTTCAACACTGAACTGCTCACCAATATCATCCTCAAGCCGGAAATCTAAGCCGCGGATAGCTGAATGAGTATCCTCGGCTGACCTTCCCATCTGGCTCTCTGCTGTCTGGTGGTCACGCACGAGATTCTACTCCACTACTTCTTGATCCAAAATCTCACTGGCCAATGAAATACTTCGCCGCCCATATTCTTTAATGCTTCTAGCCAAGGCATCCACCGTATTGTCTTGGCGCGAATGTGCCAGCTTGAGAAGCATGGGTAGATTCACGCCAGTAACGACCTCGACTCCCTCCTGATTGAGAAAACTGAGACTCAAATTAGAGGGAGTGCCGCCGAACATATCGGTAAGCACAATCACTCCATCCCCTTCGTCTACCTCATCCATTGCCTTGTGAATTTGCTGGCGCAGCGCGTCCACCGGTAAATCTGGGTCGAGTGATACTCCAATGCAATTGTCCATCTTATCCACAATCAGCTCAGCGGTGGCAACGAACTCTTGTGCCAACCGCCCATGAGTAACCACCAATATACCCACCATCA
>PPDG01000106.1 GCA_002899795.1 Desulfobacteraceae bacterium
GGGCAGAATCTGGCGATCATCAGCAAGGAGTACATGAACTTGAGTCTACGGTTGGGCTATCACTTCAGCATCCTCGATGCCTATATAAGCGACGAGATCAACGACAACTATGCGTATTTCCGTTTTCTAGGGGGAGTGACCGACTTGCAGCGCCGCTCGCGCCGAGCCAGGCTATTGGCTGAACTTTTGGAGGCGCATGACTTCCGAGTGGATGTGAGGGGAGACCTGGTGGTAGGCCGGATAAAAAAGTTGGATGCGGCAAGGATGGTGGAGAGGATGCGCACCCTTGGTCATCTCGTTTCCTTTACCCGCCAGCTTGATGTAAAGATGGTGAGTGATGCAGAGGTTGAAAACAGCAAGGAGACGTTCGATCGGTTGGCGGCAGGAAAAGCGCCGGAAATGAACTAAAGGGAGGTCCCATGAATGAGGACAGAAAAACGCAGATTCTTATTTTGGACGATGAGCCCATAGTCTGGAAGAGATTGAAACCGGCACTGGAAAAAGCGGGCTATGAGGTTGAGGCTTTTACTCAGAGCAGCAGCGCCATGAGGCGGGTGCAGGAAAAGGAATTTGATATTGTGGTGACCGATCTCAAGATGGAAGGCGTTGACGGCATGGAATTTCTGACCGACGTGAAAACTCGCTCACCCAAGACCGAGGTGATTGTCATAACCGGATTCGCCACCATGGAGACCGCCAAGGAATCCTTCCAAAAAGGAGTTTTCGACTTTGTGGCCAAGCCTTTCAAGAGGGGTGAACTGCTGGAGATCATAAGAAAAGCCGAGGCTAAGGTCTTCGGTAAGTAAGGAGAGAATAAGGAGTGAAACCATGATCAAAGTACTTGTTCCCGTTGCGGCGGATTTAGCATCCAGTATCGCTCTCCGGTATACTTGCCGGCTTGCAGAGCTGGTGGAAGTGGAGATCCAGACCATCAACGTAAGAAAGCCCTCATCTGAAGAATACCCCGTAGGCACGGGCTGGGTCCGTCACACCTGGGAGAAAACGATGCTGCAGAAGGCAGAGCATGATGTGAGTCAATTGATCCGGGCTGAAAGGGCCCACTGCCCCACCTTAGGGGAACCAAAGATTAGGCTTGGAGACAGAGATGATGAGATACTCAAAGAGCTCCAGTCCGGCTCCTATAACCTCTTCCTGGAAGGGACCATTCCCACTTTCAGCTCCTCCTACTTTACCAAAAGGCTCCAGTCCCACCTTTATGAGAACATGCCGTGCCCGTTTATTATGGTTAAGAATTTGATGCCCCTCAACAGAGCACTGCTTGTTTTGAGCGACAGCGTGGATCTGAGCAGGCTAATCCGTATTTTTACTGATACATTCAAGAAAGCTTTTCTGCCTATTGATCTCTTCTACTTGAAGTTTCAAGAGAAAGAAAACGGGGAGAAGGAGAAAGAAAGCCTGAAGACCGCAATGGACCTCCTGGAAACGCAGGGATGGGTGGCGGAAAAGAGTGAGGTTATCTACGGGCAACCGCAGGAGTTGGCCGAGCGTCTCGAAGACTATGGTCTTCTGGTGACGGATTTGGGCCGGAGCTTGGAAAAAAGAAGCCCTTTACAAGAGTTCTTGGTGGCCACCCTGGCACCAATCCTTCTTTTTTGACCATGAATCTGATACCGGTGGGGAGAGACTAAAATGAGGATTCTTTGCGCGGTAGATGAAAGCCCATACAGTGAATATGCAATTAGGGAGACGGCCCGACTGGCCATGAACACCTGGGCAAATGTCACCATTCTGGGAGTCCACCGCGACTCCGCTTTGGTGAAAAGGGCTTCTGCCCGTGATGATGTGGACCTAGTTAAGACCTTGCGTCGCTATCGCGAGCTGTTCCTTACCTATTTCCAGGAATCCGGTTCACCTTATGACACCAAAAGATGTGGCTACGAGTTTATGCTGTTGGCAAACGGAGCCTGGGAGGATTTGTATCTTTGCCGGAGTAGTATGAAGGAACTAAAGGTTCGGCTGAGAGCAGGCAATATGAGCAAAGCTATTTTGGCTGAGGCGGAGGAAGACGAAAGCGACCTCATCGTGATCGGCTGCGACCATGACAGAGGCTGCATCTGGGAACACGAGGCAGCTCTTCCCAAAAAAGTGGTAAACGGCGTCAGTTGTTCCGCCCTTGTGGTGACTGCCAGAAAAAAGATAAAAAACATCCTCTGCTGCCTTGATCAGCAGAGTGTAAGCCAGGAAACTTTGGAGATGGTCAACCAGATGGTGACGATCCACAAGGCCAGGCTGAAGATCGTGGGTTTAAGCAAGGGCAAGGAACTAAAGCCGGATGTGGACAAGAGTATGCAGTTCATCCTGGATTACTATCTGGCGCGGGAGATTACCCCGAGCATAAGCATTGTTGATACCTCAGAGCTGGAAAGCTTTTTGGCTCAAGAAAGTGAACAGGCGCTGATCGCCCTAGTGATGGGAAAAAAGTCTCTCTTATCCAAGACACTTTCCAAGAAAAAGGTGGACAAGTTGGTGGAAGCAAGCCGCAGTTCCGTCTTGATCCTTCGCTAAGGGATGTAGGTTTCAGTGTTCATAGTTCAGGTTTCAACTCTATCAATTCTGACACCTGACACCTAAATCCTTAGTCGTGGTCATTTGTAATTTCCATCAACTTCCACCTCTCCATAGCAACAACGAGGACGAGTTCAATCCGCAATCTTCCCACTGCCTCCAACCTAAAGCGAAGCGCTCCTCAAACCTCCAACGGCATCCCCCCCCTGCTCCATGCCTCCTGGATTCTGACTCCTATTACCTCTACGTATTACACAAATGACAGCGCAGCGAAACTGGGAACCCGCGTGTCGTAGGTGCCGCGTGCGGTGCGGGACTGAGCGGCTTGTCTCGCCGAAGTTTTAACGGAGGCGGAAGCGTAGCCCAATCGTTACATTCTGCAACAATAAACCTCGTCGATGCAATAGTTCATAACGTACTGAAATTACATTATTATTTTATCTATAAGCCAATAATGTTGCTTTATGCAACGCTTTGCGACTGTCAGGTCTAGACTTAATAATCAACTAAGAATCTAATGATAACAATAAGATGAAGACTCTTTTTCTGCCCTGGCATGGTTGTTGTATTACTATTAGGCAAAAAGCAGCACAAAAGTTGAGAAAAACTTTAAGATAACAGGAGGATTCGCCATGAGTATCAGAGAAAAACTCGAGAGAATCATGATGGCCATTACCTTCGCTGAGGCGGGGGAGCACGATACGGCCAGGGAGTTTTTAAGAGAGGAAAAACGTCCGCGCAAGTCGAAGAGGGTTAGGCGGCGGCCCAGACCAGAGCTGCGAGCCCCGTCCGCAAAGCGGTAAGAGATTATAATCAAGTGTCTAAAGAAAATTCCATAAGGAGGTAACGATCCATGTTGGCAAAGTTGAAAAAAAAGATCCTCAAGAAGAAGGTTGACGAGAATGAGGTAGAGGTGGAGAGTCGCCAGGGCCAGACTCTGAGAGAAAAGGTCGAGAGCTACACCGAGGCGATCACCTTTGCCGAAGCCGGTCTCCAGGAGGAGGCCCAGGAGATCATGCGAGCCGAACTGGCTGAAATAGCCAAGGTGCTGGTGGTGGGCCACGAGGACACCTTCTCTAAACCACTGGTGGACTATGCGGTGGGATTTGCCGAACGCATGGGCTATGAGATCGTCGCCCTCAATATCAGTCCGGTCCGGACCGAATCGGCCACGCTGGGGCCTTTCTGTGATATGCTTTGCGAGGAGTTCAACAAAAAGTGCCAGGAAGGAATCGGCGCCCTTTGCCGGGCCTGCGAGGAAAAGTCCATCCCCTTCACCCACCTGGTCAAGTACGGTGAGGTTGACCAGTGCATCAAAGAGACTCACGAGGAGATGCGGAGAGTGGAATTCGTCATCACCGAACCGGAGAGTTGCCCCGAGGAGGGAAGAGTTGCCATTCCAGTCTTCTGCCTGGCCCACTAGTTGTTGGCTTAATGTCGGTCGGGTGGTTCCGCGCCAGCGGGCTCACCCGACGGCAGAGGCCATTGCTTATGAATCAAGGAGTAGATTTTCAAGACAAAATCCCTAGCGCTGCTCGGGCAGGTAATTTATCAGGAGGAATAATAGTATGGACGCGCACTTCATCTTCGGTCTGGTACTGATCCTTTTCACCCTGGGACTTTGCTTCTTTTTCAGGAAAGAGAACAAGAATAAATAAGGAGTAGCACTGATGTTGATAAGCTAATGACCGCCGGTGCCAAAAATACCGGAGGCACCCAGGCAAAGTACCAACACTTCCAATATGATGAGCACCACAAAGGCGATATCTTTCTGTTTA
>PPDG01000297.1 GCA_002899795.1 Desulfobacteraceae bacterium
GAGGATTTTAAAAAAACTAAAAAGCGTAGATTCTCATGTGGGAGCGGCTTTCAGCCGCGATTTTGCGATTTTAACTAATTCTCTAATTCTCGAATTAACTAATTAACGATTTGAACGGTTTCAACGGTGTGGCTTGGCGGCGGAGGTACTTGAATCCTCGGGGCTCTGCGGCAGAAGTTCAACTTCTTCGTTATTACGAGACATTATCACCCTACCATTTATCTGCGCCCCCGGCTCCATTTTCAGAACCGGCACCTGAATTGTGCCAATGATTTTGGCTGACTCGAAGATCTCCAGCCTGTCTGAGCATCTGATCGTGCCGACAACAACGCCAGAGACGGCAACCTCCCGTGCGCGCACTTCACCCCGAACCACAGCATCTTTGCCAAGAACAATTGTTCCATGGGAGTTCAGGTTTCCTTCGACAGCGCCCTCAACCAAAAAATTTTCGCTGCACTCGAGATTGCCCTTTATGGTGGTATTGCTGCCGACATAAGAATGGATAGTCACAACTTAAGTCCTTTTTCGCATAACGGCAATTGGTCGATTAGAGAATTAGGGAATTAGAGAATTGGTCAAATCGTAAATGGTGAACGGTGAATCATTGAAACCGTTAAAGTCGTTCAAACCGTTGAAGTCGTTGAAGTCGTAGAAGCCGTAGAAATCGTGTCTTCCAGGTTATAGGTGATGGGATATAGGTGATAGGTTGTTACCCATAACCCATTACCTATCACCAATAACTTAAGAATCCTTTCTCGCCTTTCCCGCTTGTCGCGCTTTTCTCGCTAGATATCGCTCCACCCTATGCCCCATGCTCTCTGCTCTATGCGCCCTATTATGTCAGCCATCTCTTGCGGCGTTTGTAGTGTTTTACGTCCCGGTAGGAGCGTTTCTTCCCTACTTCCGTCAAGCCAAGATAGAAGCGCTTTACATCCTCGTTGTCGCGCAACCGTTCCACCGTGTCGTCCAGGACGATGCGTCCGTTCTCCATTATATAGCCGTAGTCGGAGATGGTCAGTGCCAGTCGAGCGTTCTGTTCCACCAGCAAAATCGTGGTCTGCTGCTCGTCGTTGATCTGCTTGATGATATGGAAGATTTCCCCGACCAGAAGCGGGCTCAAGCCCAACGAAGGTTCGTCCAGAAGCATTAACTTGGGCTGCGCCATCAAGGCCCTGCCAATGACGAGCATCTGCTGTTCGCCGCCGCTCAGATACCCTGCCAGAGACTTACTACGTTCTTTTATCCTTGGAAAGTATGTGTAAACCAACTCCTCTAACTCTTTAATTTTTTTTCGCCCAGTTTGAAGATGCGCGGCCACTATCAGATTCTCTTCCACAGTGAGATCTTCGAATACCCTTCTTCCCTCCATGACCTGGAAAATACCGCGCCTAACAATCGCCTCGGGCTCAAGGCGATGGATAGCTTCGTTCTCGAATTCTATAACCCCGTCGGTGACCTCCCCTTCCTCGGTTTTAAGCAAACCGGAGATGGCTTTAAGGGTAGTCGTCTTGCCGGCTCCGTTGGCCCCCAGGAGTGAGACAATCTGTCCCTCTTTAACTTCAAGAGACATTCCTTTCAACACCAGAATGACGTCGTTGTAAATAACCTCAATATTATTTACCTTGAGTAGTGCCATGCAAGAACACTCGATATAAATGCCTAAAGTGAACTAAAGTGAGCTAAAGTGCCTAAAGTTTTGGAATCAGTAATTTTCTCCATAGGTAATAATGGCACACTGAGCACGGGTTCAGGTTGTCATAGTTTTAACTGTGGTCGAAATGTTTCCAAAAACTTCTCCACTAGCTGTTTGTGACGATCGTCTGCTTCTAGAAAATCCGTGCGAAAAAGCTCTTTTGACTTCTTGCCAAAGAAGATGAAACGGGCTGCGGACAGATGGAAAAGACCGTACAGGTTGCTTCTTTCTAAAGACGCAACCTTCTGAGTGAATGCAATAGTCCGCGCCCCGTTGCTCGTTTCGTATATGATCATCGAACGTGACAGCTTTTCCTGGCGTATCAGCAGCGGTCTGTATTCCTCACTTCTTACTTCAGGTAATCCCTCCAGAAATTCCAGGATGGCTTGGCGCAAATGGCGGGGAAATCGGCTGAGCTGTGTTTGGTCAACTGACCCTTTGTTTTCCAGAAAGAATACCTCGGACAGACCTTCAGCCCTCGGCTGCACCTCGAAGAATTGGCGATGAATAGCTCCGGGGTTCGAATGGTCCAGCTCCAGGACCTGCCGCCCCTGCCCCTCGCCGTTCACCGCCCTATAGCCACGTGCCATGGTTATACCCACCAGCTCTTCCAGAGCTCGGTCATGGCTGTACTGCAGTCGTTCGCTCAGCTCTGTTGGGGTCAAATGGGGCTTAAAATAGCTGCACCCACTCCCTGCCAAGATAACCAAGAGGGTAAGACCAACCCATTTACATCTAGGAACGCAAAGCGCAGAGCGCCTAACGCCCTGCGCTCTGCGTCTTTTCATCATCATTACCAACCGAGGAAGCGGTCCTCCCTGGCGATGGACACTTTCTTAACCGGTACGAGCTTGCCCTGGCTCATCTTGTAGATGGTAGCGGACATGGCCGGTCTGTGGTCCGTCGGCGTGTAGGTAATGGGTGGCGCAAGGTCGCCCGTGTCAAAATCCTTCAAGGTTTCTAGCGCCGCTTTCAGGCCGGGGCCGTTGAGTTGGCCAGCCTTATCAGCCCTCTTGAGGCCTTCCCACATTACCATCATGGCCGTCCAGCCCTGGATGTAGCGGACCGTATGGACAGCATCGGGGGAGTTCTTCTTGTTAAATTCAAGTATCGACTTCATTCCCGGAACGTCAGCGCCGTACATGGCGACAGGCGACATACCGTACATTCTTTCGTTGCCGGCGTCTCCCAGGAGTTGCAGAAGATTCTCATCGAAGCCCCAAATGTTGGAGATGAACTTGGTCGTGAGCCCTAACTTGACAGCGTCTTTTACCGTGACCGAGGCAGACGGGGTTGTGCCACCAATCCAGGCCCAGTCAGGGTTAAACTCCTTCATGTGGAGGAGCTGGCTTGTGGCGTCGATAGCCCTCAAGCTTACAACCTCGTCGGGTCCTACTGCAAGGCCCAACTCCTTTGCCATTTCCTTGCCAGCGGGTATGGGCGCTTTGCCGTAGGGATGGTCAGGATAGGTGAAGACCACCTTCTTGGCTGCCTGCTCTTTGACGAACTGCATGGCCAACCGGATGGCGTCGGAGTATGACGTTACCACGAAGAAATTGTAGGGGGTCTTCGACGGGTCACAAAGGGCCGAATCATATGAGGCGGAGATATAGACGATCTCATCTTTCGCTACCTGCGCCTTGAGGGCGTTGGTGTCACCCGTGCCCCAGCCCTGAATTACAAAAACTTTGTCCACATCCTTGTACTGCTTATAGAGGTTGACTGCTTCGGGAATTTTGTAGGCATAGTCATTGGCAATAAGTTGAATCTTACGGCCGTTGATACCACCGTTTTCGTTGATGTATCGTTCGGCATCTTTGCACGCCTGGGCGTAATCCTTGCCCACCGCCGACGTGGGACCGGTGATATCGAAAATGCCACCGATCTTGATAGGTTCTGCCTCTTTCTTGGCACAGCCCCAGAATGTCAGTCCAGCCACGAGCAACAGTATGCAGAGCCAGCGGTAAGTCTTGATCCTTTTCATTATCTCCCTCCCCTTCTATCTTGAAGTGTCAGTTGGGTGGCCACCTTGAAATGGCGCCACTCTTTTTCCAATTTTGCTCTCGTTGAGGGTTTTCCTTCCCTTATCTTTCACCTCCTTTAGCAAAATTTCCAAGCATAATATCCTCTCACATTAGTAGGAAAAAGGCCACAGTTTCCAGTAGGCACGGATGGTGTGCCAGCGGGCAGCCAGCCCATCCGGTTCGAAAATGAGAAACAGAATGATCACCAGGCCGAATACCAGCTCCCTCAGGGTTCCAAAAATAGCGAAAATGTTAGGGTAGATATTGCTGAGTATCTCGGTTGGAATCCGCAAGACTTCAGGCAGTAATACCATAAAGATTGTTCCGAAGATACCCCCCAATACATGGCCCAAGCCGCCGATAATCACCATGGCCAAATATTGAATGGAAAGCCACATGGTGAAGTGTTCGTCACTAACCACCAGGTTGTAGTGAGCAAACAACCCGCCGGCCACACCAACATAAAAGGAGCTGATGCCGAAGGCCAGGAGTCGGTATTTGAACAGATTGACTCCCATGATTTCAGCGGAAAGATAGCGGTCGCGGACCGCCACCATGGC
>PPDG01000532.1 GCA_002899795.1 Desulfobacteraceae bacterium
AAGCCGTTGAACAAGAAGATAGTCCTGACGACAAGGCTAAATGAACATCGGCTCGTGTGCTCGATGTTGACAACCTGAGAGACAGAGAGTTAACGGAGGTTTTGGCGTTGGCAGGCAAAAAACTCCTGAGTTGCCTGAAAAAACGCGATCTGCTCAGTTCCGGCAAGGCAGACAAATCTGAACTAATAAAGTTGGGTGAACGCTATTTGCATGAGGACCGCCTTTCCGATACTATTGATTTTTTTGAGAAAGCTGAGCATTTTGAAGGGTTGATACAGCTCAAGGAACAGTGTGTTGCCAAGGGAGATTATTTTCTTTGCCAGCGTATAGCGAAAATTGTGGAAGAATCTCCGTCCTCAGAAGAGTGGATACAATTGGGGGATAACGCTTTACACCTCGGCAAGCTTCTCTTTGCTCGTTCAGCTTACCAGCAGGCAGAGAACCCTGAAAAGGTGGCCCAAGTGGAGAAACTTCTCCAATCTCCCGCCCAGGAACAAGTGCTCCACTAGCTAGCTTCCGCCCAGAAAAACCCCTTCTTAGAGCCAGCAGCACGCTCTCCTAGGCTGGCTATAACATTGACAAATATAGGCTGGATGATTATAAAAATCGCAATAGCGAACAACCTTTTCCATGAAGTTTTAGGGAAGGCGAGGAGGAGGATTGCACGTATTAGGCCGCCCTGCTTCAGCCGGACTATCATTTGATAGATGTAAGGAATCAATCTGATGATTAAGCGAGACTACTATGAGGTTCTTGGCGTTGATCGTCGATCTTCTGAAGAAGAAATAAAGAAGACGTACCGAAAGCTCGCGCTCAAGTACCACCCGGATCGAAATCCTGGAGACAAAGAGGCTGAGGATAATTTCAAGGAGGCGGCTGAGGCGTACGAAGTGCTGCGGGATTCAGAGAAGCGCAACATCTATGACCAGTTCGGCCACGAAGGATTGCAGGGCACGGGATTTACTGGTTTTGGTGGCTTTGAGGACATCTTTTCTACTTTTGGAGACATATTTGAGGACTTCTTCGGCTTTGGTAACCGCAGTAGGGGCCAGAGGACTACTGCCCGCCCTGGCGCTGATCTCCTTTACGATTTGCGCATCGGCTTCGCTGAGGCGATTTTTGGAACCGAAAAGGAAATAGAGATACCAACCAACGAAACATGTGAACCTTGTGGAGCAACAGGGCGAGAGCCTGGCACAGATGAGCAAGTTTGCCTTATGTGCCAGGGCCAGGGTCAGGTTTTGCAGTCGCAGGGTTTCTTTCGAATCAGCACGACCTGTCATCGCTGTGGTGGACAAGGCCGGATTATTACGAATCCATGCCACAGTTGCAATGGTTCCGGACAACAGAAAGTAACCAAGAAAGTATTGGTCAAGGTTCCTGCAGGCGTTGATACCGGTACCCGTCTCCGTATTCCAGATCGGGGAGAAAGCGGCTACCGCGGAGGTCCCCACGGAGACCTCTACGTACGGTTACATGTGGATCCACATGAATTTTTTGAACGGGATGGCACCGTACTCTATTGCCAGATCCCTATATCAATGGCTCAAGCTGCCATCGGAGATACCATCGAAATCCAGACCCTGGACGGCAGCCGCAGCGTAAAAATCCAACCAGGTATACAAAGCGGCGAGATCATCCGCTTGAAGGGAGATGGAGTACCCAACCTGCGAGGATATGGCCGTGGGGATCTATTGATAGACATCCGGGTTAAGACCCCGGTGAAACTCAACAAACGTCAGAAGGAGATTCTACGAGAATTTGCCGAGATCGAAAATGGCAAGAAATCCTCTCAGAAGCCTTTAAAATTCTGGAGTTGGGGGGATAAGGAAAAACGGTCCAAGTCCAAACACAAGCATTAGGACCTGTTGTAGACCTGACGTCGAACCGCGGCTGATGTCAAGAAGGAACTCCCACGATGAACGTTTGGCAGAATCAGCATAAACAGTTTGATGAGTTGCAGGCCACTGCTCTATTCTGCCCCAAATGCCGCCAGGCAACACCGGTTCGGCAAAAACTTCTCCTTTTTCTCCCTGACGGTGAACTCCATGAGTATCTCTGTCAATATTGCGGCAGCTCAGTGGGAACCAAAAAGGTTACCCAGCAACCCGATTTCCAGCTCGCAGCTCGCTGAGGAGACTGGAATTCGGTTTACTCGGTGGTCCCCGGACCGCCATTTTTATATAGGAGCGCATAGCGCAAAGAGCATGGCGCATAGCGTTAGATAATTCTCGGTTGATTCTGTAATATATTGAAGCCCTTTTGGTATTTGGCGCTATTTCAAAAAAGAGCTAAGACCCTTTTTCCCTTTGATTTGGATTATTTCGCTCTGCGCTTTGCGCTATGCGCTATGCGAGAACCGGAGGTTCGACCAAGTGATAGAGGTGGACAACCTAACCAAACTCTACGGCTCGTTGGTTGCCCTGCGCCAGGTAAGCTTTCGGGTGGACCAAGGGGAAATCGTTGGATTCCTCGGCCCCAATGGAGCGGGCAAAACCACAGCTCTGAGGATTCTCACCTGCTTCATGCCACCCACCTCTGGAACAGCTCGGGTGGCTGGACTAGACTGCCAGCAGCATTCTTTAGAGGTGCGGGGTAAGATTGGCTATCTCCCCGAAAATGTACCCCTCTACCCGGATATGACCACCCGCCGTTTTCTTGCATTTGCTGCGGCCGCCAAGGGGGTCTCCCGCGCTCGCTGTGGGCAAGAGATAGAGCGGGTAATGGAAGTCTGCACCGTTACCTCAGTGGCCGAGCGGCTCATTGGGCATCTGTCCAAAGGTTACCGCCAGCGCATTGGTATCGCCCAGGCACTTTTAAATGATCCAGCCATCCTTATTCTGGACGAGCCCACCATAGGGTTGGACCCCACCCAGATAGTTGAAATTCGCTCCCTGATCAAAAAGTTGGGTGCTGAGCGCACCATCATTCTCAGCAGCCATATCCTTCCCGAGGTGAGTCAGATCTGTCAACGTATCCTCATCATTAATAATGGCCAGATAGTTGCGACTGACACTCCGGCAAATCTCACCGCTCAACTACAGCGAAACCTGCAAGTGTATCTCGAGGTCGAAGGGCCCAGGACTGAGGTTATGCAGAAGGTGGAGGCAATGGCTGGTGTTTTGGAGGTCAAGCCCACGAACGGTGAGTCCAGCTATCTCGTAGAGACCAGCCGTGGCCAGGATTTGCGCCCTGAACTGGCTCGCACAGTGGTGGAGAGCGGCTGGCAACTCCGCGAGCTTAAGCTGCAGGACTTGAGCCTGGAGGACATTTTCATGCAGCTGGTAACCGATGAAGAGGCCGGGGAGGAGCAAGAATGAAGGGAACCTGCGTTGTCTACCGCAAAGAGCTGTATCGGCTTTTCGCTTCACCTATCTTTTATGTGGTTGCCTTCATCTTTCTGGCCCTGGTCGGATATTTTTTCTACTCGTCGGTTGCCTACTACTCTCTTTTGAGTTTTCAGGCCGGCAGGACTCCCTTCCTCTCTGAACAGCTCAACCTCACGGACATGGTACTTGAGCCGTTCTTTGGGAGCATCAGTGTTGTTCTGCTGCTCATGGTACCACTCATCACCATGAGGCTTTTCGCCGAAGAGAAAAAAACCGGCACAGTAGAATTATTATTTACCTACCCAATCTCTGACCGGGGGGCGGTGCTGGGAAAGTTCACCGCTGGCGTCACTGTTTTGGCTCTTCTTTTGGCGGCCACCCTGCCTGCCATGTTCTTATTGGAGGCCTTCACCAATCCCCCTTGGCCCACCATCATGGCTGGCTATCTGGGCCTTTTGCTGACCTGCAGCGCTTTTGTCAGCCTCGGCCTTTTTGCCTCCTCGCTGACTCAGAATCAGATAATCGCTGCGGCTATAGCTTTTGGAGCCTTGCTGCTGCTGTGGATCATCGGCTGGGCCGAAACCCTGGTAGGTCCCACCCTGGGGAGTTTCCTTAAATATCTCTCCCTGCTCACTCATTTTGACAGCTTTGCCAGGGGAATCTTAGATTCCCGGGACGTGTTTTTCTATCTTCTTTTCACTTTGTTTTTTTTGTTCACCACTCTTCGAATCCTAGAATCTCGTCACTGGAGGGGGTAGTCGGCAATGATCAAGAAGCCTGGCAAGCTTACTCTTCTGTCCAATACTGCCTTGGGCTTTATTGCTTTCTTAGGAATTTTGGTTTTTGTGGCCCTTATTGGCCAGCGCCATCCAATGCGGCTGGATCTTACCGAAAGCAAGCGCTACAGCATCTCAGACCAGTCGCAAAAAATTGTAGAGTCACT
>PPDG01000541.1 GCA_002899795.1 Desulfobacteraceae bacterium
CTGCGGTTGCCAGGTGGCACGCCCATCCTCTTCGCGCTCGCTGCGCTCCGCTCAGTCCCGCAAGCGGGTTCCCAGTTTCGTGGTCTCGCGACAGCAATTTATGAAACATCCAGGCTGGGTTTTATTCGATGAGGTGGGTGGCCGGGAAAAGACAAAAAATGAAAAGCCCCTCGATAGTCTGACTAGACATGATCGAGGGGCTCGTAAGAAGCCCCCACTGACTACCCCGCGGAGAACATTGGAGAACATTCCCAATCCCTCGCAGACAGCCTATGGGGGGTTAGGGCTAAGCAGCCCGTCATACCTAGGGGGCAGCATATGAAAATCGTTTGATCCCGTCAATCGGTAAAACCACCATTTTTCAGGGCCGAATAAAAAAATCCCCCAGCGAGTCATGCCACTGGGGGATTTTGAGGGAGGGTGGGGGTGGTTAAAGCCGCAGTGAAGTCCTCAATTTGCGGCCACTGCTACATGCGGCCGCATCTCTATTTCTGTCTGGCACCCGCTGTTGTCCACCTTGATTACAATACAGGGGTACTTGTACTGAGAAACCCTTCTTGTCTGGAGCTTTCTTTCATTGGCGCTGAAAACCACGAACATTACTACCGCCGTGATGAACAACGTGGCAATCACAAAGAAAGCCTTAATCGCTTTGATTCTCATAGTGCCCCGCCCTCAGAAGCAAATCGTGCCAGCCAAAGATAACTCTTTTTCTTGGGTGGAAATGTTGCCAATGTGCGTTGATGTCCGCCCCTGTAAAAGCAGTAAAGATACCAAAGATACAAAAAAACAAAAACGTCCCCAAAATACATCAACTTACCTGAGTTGGGCTGCGTTACGATCTCTTGCCAAATTGCCAAATTTGGCCATATAACAAAAGTCAGGTTGGCATTTTAACCAATTTCTCATCTGAGCCATAGGGCCATGACTAGCCCGGATATTTCATGAATAACTTGCTGCGACCACGGATATGGCCGTCCTTCCTGGCGTCCTCGGACATTGGTCCCTGCGACGTACCATTCTAGGTACGCCTCGGAACCAACGCCCTGCGGTTGCCCGGTGGCACGCCCATCTGCGTGATCTCGCGACAGCAATTCACGAAATATCCGGGCTTGCACAACAACTTCTTCTCCGTAGCGAGGAACATTGGTTGGGGATAGTGCTTGCAAAATGCGCTTGATCTGAGAGCATAATTGACATCTTACTAAAATCTGATACTCTGCCACTGCGCTGAGTTCATATTGTTTGGTCGGAGTCCCGATTACCCTATTGGGAGTTTCGACATGAAGCGAGTAGCGAGCATAATTGTGGTTGCCGTGTGTTTTTTGGCCTTGCTTTTCCTGTTCAGCTGTTCGGGGCCAGCGATGATTTTCAAAATCTAGAGTTTTTCCTAGAGCGGGCGCTCAAAACCTCTCAGGACTCAACCGAACGCAACGAGGTCATTAACCGCTACCTGTTGAAAGCCCTTGCCCTCGTCTACCAGCAGAACAAAGAGCAGATCAGACTCGATCGAGAAGCGCTTAACGTTCTGAAACAGCTTCGGGATGTCGAGGTGAAAAAAACCAGAGAACTTGAGAGATTACTTAGCAAGAGATAGGTCTAGTAGTTGTCCTCGAGATTGGGGGGTGGCGGTTATCCTGAGTGTGGGCGCTCACCTCGGAATTCCTCGTTACCCAGTAAATTGTCCAGCGGATCAGGTAAGGGTGTGGCGAGGTCAGTGAAGTGATCATCTACGTGACAGTTAAAGGTGCACCGTATAGGAATACTATCTAATTTAGCTCAAGCGCCTGTAGCTCAGCTGGATAGAGCAACGGACTTCTAATCCGTAGGTCGGGGGTTCAAGTCCTCCCAGGCGCGCCAGCAATATCAAGGGGTTACACCATATGGTGTAAGCTCTTTTTTTGTTTCTGCTACCATTTTGCTACCATTGTCGCCGAAAATGGTGCGTCCGAGCCTAGTAGCAGCATCCTTGTTCGTCTTGTTCATCAGGTGTCCATATGTGTCCATCGTCATTTTATTGCTGCTATGTCAAAGCTGAGTTTGAAAATATTTTACGTCCTTTGTTTGCTCCCACACCAGCGCAGCATAAGTGTGGCGGAGATCGTGAAAGCGAATCTTCGGTAGCTTGGCTTTAACAAGGGTTGGAAAGAACTTTCTCTTGAGAAAATTGGCCTCATCCTCCGGTGTTCCGACCTCAGATGGAAATACAAGATTGAGTTCATTTCTTGGGCAAGCGAGCCTCCATTCCCTCAGTTTTTTAACAAGTTCCGGAGCAACGTCGATACTGCGTTTTGAGGCTTCACTTTTAGGCTCATAAAAGCGCCTGTGGTTGTATGTGCGCTTCACATGGATCTGGCTGTTAATCCAATCAATATCGTTCCATTTCAGGCCGAATAGCTCACCTTCTCGCATCCCTGTGAAAACGGCACTCATAAACAGCACTCGGTCTTTCTGTGTATCGGCTGCATTGAATAAAGCCTGAAGTCTTTTAGACTCCAAGTGCACCATTTTCTTTTTCTCTTCGGCGGAACGAAGATCTTTTGGTTTTTCCACGTCTGGCATAGGGTTGAAATCAATGTACCGACAACGGACAGCATGTTTAATAATCTGACCAAGAGTGATTAAAAGTTTGCGAAGGGTGGGAGGGGTGACCTTGTTCTCCATGTGATTGGCTTTGAACCTTTCAATAGCATCAAAACTAACCTGAATAATCTTGTATTTCTCAAAGAACGGTTTCAGGTGATTGTCCACATGACCTTTGTACTGCTCGTAGGTGCTATGTCTGATATTGGGCTTTTTGACTCCTAGCCAATCATCAGCCACCTCCGAGGATAGAGGCATACTTTTTGGAGCTACGTAGGCTCCCTGCTGGACTTTTTTCTCCAGTGTGCCTTTCTTTATGTTAGCGTCTTTCTTGGTGCTGCCTTTCGGCATCGTATGCCATCGCCTAATGCCGTCCTGGTCATAGAAATCTATGACCCAGCGGCCTCTTCTGAATCTTACACATGCCATCTATTTCACCCCCTTTCTCTTAAGGTATTCATCAAGTGCCTTAATCATTAGATCCTTCAAGGTAATCTTTTCCACCGCAGCCTGAATCTTGGCCTTATGGTGGAGTTCTTCGGGAAAATCCCTGATATTCACCGATACCATTGTTCACCCCCTTGCTTGGTTAGTATAGTTACATATGTTACATTACTAAGCTAAGTGTGTCAAGGAGGAAAACCCAGCCAAAGTAAAAATGGTGGTTTTACGGATAGACACCTAGGCACACTTTTCCCCAAAGAACTTACTACCTCATTTTGTGCTAGGAGCTTTAGAACAGATAGTGTGAATTAAGGGATGTAATTCACACTATTGTAGTGATCAGGGCAAGTTTACATTGCTCATTATTGAGTAAAATTGGTTATATTTCCACAAGTCGTTTAGATTAGATCTTCATGGTACTTTTTCGTACTGACTTCATTTGCTTCTCCACTGTAGCCTCAGACTAGTTGGCATATCTGTTGTTTATTCGTCCACGAGAGAGCTTGGCCTAGTATACTGCTTAGTCCAGACTAAACAGTATCCACTAGATTGTCTCCGCAATATGGTGATAGAATCTCAATACTTGATCAACAATGAAAGGAGCCATGATGAAAATTACGTTCTATGGCACGAGAGGGTCTATTCCAGTACCTGAACCGGACTTTGTGCAATTTGGTGGCAATACCCCGTGTGTCCTAATAACTTTTAGCACCGGTAGAATTGCTATATTAGATGCTGGCACAGGAATTCGAAGGTTAGGGGACGATCTTTTGGCGGCATCTCATGAACAATATGACAATATGATTATCGGATTATCCCATACCCATTGGGACCATATACAAGGTTTCCCTTTTTTCAAGCTGGCTAATGATCCGAGACGGCATATCACCTTAGCTATCAGCGGGAAAGGCAGAATCACTAAAGATCTGGAGAGTATTTTTGCCACACAGATGCAGGATGATTACTTTCCGGTTTCTTTGGATAATATCGGGGCGAAATTGACTTTCTGGCAACCGGACATAACCGAATATAATCACCCTAGGGGTATTAACATTGTAGCTTCCAAGCATAACCATCCAGGAGGTGCATACGGGTACCGCATTACGGAAGGAAATAAAACCCTAGTTTACTGCACTGATGTGGAGCATATGGATGGGATAGATCCTAATGTAGTAGCCCTTTCAAGAA
>PPDG01000453.1 GCA_002899795.1 Desulfobacteraceae bacterium
AGCAAGGACCAGACACTGCCCAGTAGGCAGCTAACAGCAAGAAAGATTCTGCTTTTCAACTCTATGCCCCATGCTCTCTGCGCCTCAAAGTGAGTGAAACGAACGGGTGGTGAAAACCTGAGATCAATGACTAAAAATCTTTTAAAAATAATCATCTCTGTGGCGGTGAGCCTGGTGGCCGGTTATTTAGCTCTCCGGAATGTTCAGCTGGACCAGGTAATGGCCGGCATAAAGCAGGCTGATGTAATATCGGTGGTAGTTGTGGTGATCTTACTTGCTGCGGCTCAGGTCCTGCGCTCTGTGCGCTGGGGGCTATTATTGGCGCCTTTGGAACGGTTCAGCCAGCGCTTGCTCCTCCCCGTCACCTGCATAGGGTTTCTTTTTGTGTGGATTTTGCCGGCACGGTTGGGTGAAGTGGCTCGGCCCTACTTGCTTAGTCAAAACAGCAAGGTTGACCTGAGTCCTGCCATGGGCTCCGTGGTCCTGGAGCGGCTGATCGATTCCATTTTTCTTGTAGTTCTTCTGGCAATATGTCTTCCTGCACTCCGGTTGCCAAGCTTGATACTCTCTTCATTCAAAGGATTCGTCTTTATACTCCTCGCTGCTGTCCTGCTTGTGCTGCTCGGCTCACTTCCAGGATTTCGCGAGAGGTTTTTTCAGGTTGCTTCACGGATTCTGCCCGCATCTCTGTCAGACTTCTTGACCCGTATTGCAGAAACTTTCTACAGCGGCATGCAAGCAGTGACCAGCCTTAAAAGGCTTTTGGCAATCCTGGCGCTTACCTCAGTGATCTGGGCTGTCGCTCTCGCTACCTTATGGGTTCTGTTTCGCTCCATGGACTTACAATTGGGATTGCTGGCAGGGATCACCGTTCTGGTGCTGACATGTATCGGCATTGCCCTGCCAGCAGCACCGGGTTTCATAGGCAACTATCACTACGCCTGCGTGGTGGCTCTAGGCTTGTTTGGGGTGGGGAAAGACATTGCGCTTGCCTACGCTATCTTGCTCCACTTTCTCACCCTGGTAGTGCTCATAATCATGGGCGTATTTTTCATTAACGTATCCAAACTGAAGGTAGGGTTTTCGCTCAAGTCAGCAGTCTCCAGCTGGCAGTCGGCAGCAAACAGCGAGAGGGACTTAACCGCAGAGGACGCTGAGAGCGCAGAGGAAATTTTAGGTAGAACCAAAAAGAACACGAAGTGATAAGAGCTTAATTAATTCGACAGGATGTACAGGATCTACCGGATGAGAGATAAGTAGTCGGGTCAAGCGAGGATTGCTTAAAGGCTTAATGGAGAGATCTTGAACGCCAAGAATAAGCTTGCTTGTTCTTGACATCAGGACCTCTCCATTGGTCCCGATAGATTTCTATCGGGCCGCCCCGCTTTAGCGGGGACCTTTAATCGATCTTTTTTCTCTGCGACCTCGGCGGTCTCTGCGGTTAACAAAATCTGTGCTCGTCCGCGTGGGTCTGCGGCTAATTAGGAATTGTGAAAATGAAAAATGATCTTTGGTATCTGAACTTGGTACTGATTGGCCTAACAGCAGCGTGTCTTTGTTTCTGGCCGAATGCCAGCTTGGGTCAAGATGTTGTCAAAGTCTACAAGGTCATCGTGGATCCTGGCCATGGAGGCCAAGACACCGGCAGCAAGGGATCGGGTGGCCTTCTAGAAAAAGATGTAACGATGGCGCTGGCCAAGAAACTGGTTCAAGCTCTAGAGGAGACCGGAAAAGTTCGCTCTGAATTAACCCGAACAGATGACCAAGATGTGTCTCTGGACGAGCGGGCCGGACTGGCCAACCATAACCATGGAGATCTATTTATTAGCCTGCACCTAGGCACCACTTTTGCGCCCGATCCAACAGGATTCTCTATATATTACTGGTCCCCAACGACCGCATCACCCACTGCCACGCCATCTTCAAATACAGTGAGATCATGGGACCAGGAACAAGAACCGTATTGGGAGAAAAGCCGCATGTTGGCCTCGCTAATGAGAGAGGAACTGCTCTGGTCAATTCCGTGGGCTTCAGGAGGGGTGCTTCCAGCGGATATCTACTTGCTCAGAAGGGCTCGAATGCCCGCTGTAATGCTGGAACTAGGGTCCTTGAATCACCTGGAGGAGGCTGCCCAATTACAAAAGCCTGAATTTCAAGAGGCCGTTGTCAAAGCAGTGACCCAGGGTATCATCAAATATCGGAGCTTGGAAGACAAGGGCATACTTATTACACCTAAGAGTCCAGAATGAATTTAGCTCGTCTTCTCTATAATGTCGCCACGTTACCCATGGCAGCGGCTTTGGCACCCTTTGCCTATCTCGCCTGTCGGTTTCTACCAGATGAGAAGGCTGAGCGCTGGAAACAACGTCTCGGCTTTCATTCGCATGAAGCTATCCATTCTCTCCACCAAAGACCCCTGGTCTGGATCCATGCCGTCTCAGTGGGTGAGGTCGGGGTGGCCTCAACCCTGATCGGAGCTCTCGATCAGGTGCGACCAGGTTTGGGAATCGTTGTCTCCACCACGACCCCCCATGGGTATGAGTTGGCCCAGCAAAAACTGACTCACAGGGCGACTTGCATCTACTTCCCTTTGGATTTTATTGTCTCCGTCCGCCAGGCCTTGCGACATGTTCGCCCCGACAGCATTGTCTGTCTGGAAACGGAGCTGTGGCCAAATTTTCTCGGCGAGGCTCGGCGGCTTGGAATTTCCACCCTGCTTATTAATGGTCGTATTTCAGAGGGATCGTTCCGGCGGTACAGAAAAATCTTGCCTCTGATGAAGCCCTTGCTTGAAGATTTCTCTGCCCTGGCAATGGTCTCGAGCAATGACGCCAACAGAGTCATTGGCATTGGTGCCCCGGCCGTCCGGGTAACGATAACGGGGAACATGAAGGGTGCAGGGTTGGTGGAGCAGGCGGATCCCAGCAGAGCAGAAGATCTTAAACGGAAATTGCAGCTGAAATCAGGGCAATCCGTTTTGGTTGCCGGTAGTATCCGTGATCGAGAACTTTCCTGGCTGCCGGAGATTTATAGCCAGCTACTGCGAGAACAAACTGACCTTGTGGGAATCTTCGCCCCGCGTCATCTCAATCGCTTGGGTCGCCTGGAGGCTTGGTTAAAGCGACAGGGACTCGAGTTTCAACGACTCAGTTCACTGGTGAATGGCTCCGAACAAAGAACGACTGCCACAATTCTGGTGGACGGCGTGGGCAAGCTTTTTGACCTCTATGGTTTGGGGGACCTGATTTTTTGTGGAGGTAGCCTGGTGCCGTTGGGGGGGCAGAACATACTGGAGCCGGCTGCCTGGGGCAAACCGGTCTTTTACGGTCCGTATATGGATAATTTTTTGGAGGCAAGTCAACTGCTGGAGAGAGCTGGATGCGGAATCAGGGTCCAAGACCGAGACGAGCTTTTGGAGCAACTCCGACATTTTCTCGCCAACCCCGAAGCACTGAAGGCCATGGGCAGCAATGGCCGTGCTGCCATGAGCGATCGAAATCAAATAGCAATCAAACAAGCAGAACTAATCAAAGAGGTACTGGAAGGCATAGAGTAAGGAGTCAGAATTCAGAATCCAGAAGATAAAAACAAATCTATAGTTTCTAAAATTCTGGCTACTGACTGCTTAATATCGCCTCCAACCTAAAGCGAAGGTCCGCGAAGCGGATCTGAGCGATCCTCCAATTTCCAACAGCGAACGGAGTGACCCAGTGAACGAAGATAAACTGCGAGAAATGCTGCAAGCTTTACAAGATGGCAAGACCGATGTGGATGCCATAGTAGAAAACTTGCGTTCATGGCCCTATGAGGATATTGGCTTTGCCCGGGTGGATCACCATCGTGCCTTACGACGTGGCTTTCCGGAAGTGATCTTTGGCGAAGGGAAGAGCGCCGACCAGATCACAAAAATCATGGAAGCCATGTTGAGCCAGGGGACAAACGTGCTTGTGACTCGGGTTGATGCTGCCAAGGCAAAAGACGTACAAAAAAAGATCAACACAGCAGTTTATGATGACATCTCCCGCACCATGACCGTGCGACAGCACGAGGTCTCTGAGAAAGGGCGTGGGCTCGTTCTGGTCTTGGCAGCTGGAACCTCGGATATTCCGGTAGCAGAGGAAGCTGCCATCACTGCGGAAATGATTGGCAGTCGGGTAGAGCGGCTTTTCGATGTAGGCGTGGCAGGGTTGCATCGCCT
>PPDG01000278.1 GCA_002899795.1 Desulfobacteraceae bacterium
AAAAAGCCGCTGGGAACGGGCTCGCTTTAGCATTTTCACCATATAAGGGTGTAAGTTGCAGATCCGGTTTGGCGTCACTCCACAGTTTTCTATCTCGTCTTACCATCCGAGCCCGCGGAGGATTTGTGCATGAGTCCCAGACTGAGGTCCAGATTGCGTTGCGCCTCCTTAAAGTTCGGATCGATCCTGAGGGCCTCGGTAAAATGAGCTACGGCCTCCTTGAGCCTTCCCTGCTCGGCCAGCGCAACCCCCAGGTTGTTGTGAGACTGCGCATCATGGGGACTGATTCGCAACACTTCCGCATAATGTTGAATGGCCTCTTGGTGTTTCCCCTGGCGATCTAGACCAACTGCCAGGTTGAGGTGTGCCTCTGCGTGGTCGGGGTTGATTTGCAGCGCCTTATTGTAATGGGAAACGGCCCCAGTCAGGTTTCCTTGCAGTGCCAGTGCATTCCCAAGATTGTTATGTGCTTCGGCAAAATTGGGGTTGATTTGCAGCGCCTTATTGTAATGGGAAACGGCCCCAGTCAGCTTTCCTTGCAGTGCCAGTGCATTTCCCAGGTTGTAGTGGGCCACATAGTTGTTGCTAGTTGCATCGAGGGCGTGTTTGAAAAGTTTGACGCTGTTTTTCCAGTGGGCCACTTGCAGCCAGCTACCTGCCATCAAAGCTAGCACCATCACAGCTGCCGATACGGAGACCACCCACCGTCTCGAGCGCCATCCTTTCACTAGATCAGCAAAACCCCAGACCACGACAATGAACAGCCCTATGAGTGGCACATAGGTGTAGCGATCGGCCATGGCCTGCTCTCCAACCTGGACAAGGCCAATGACCGGCACAAGGGTGCCCAGATACCACAGCCACCCCACAAGTACATATCGACAGCGCTGTGCAACCAACAAAACCACAGTGGATACAATCAGCAAGAACAATCCAGCTGCCACAGGTTTCCAGATTTGCAGATCGCTAACCGGATGTGGGTAGAATACCGCCAAATCCAGAGGCCAAACCATTTTTCCCATGTAAGCTACAAATGATACGAGACCATTTGCTATTCTTAACTTGAATGGGACTATCTCCAGGGTAGAGATGGCTCCTGCTTCTTGCTGAGCCATAACAGTTACAACACATGAGAACAAGGACATCAGAAACAAAGGCGTTTTTTCCATGACCGCTTTGAGTATCGGCGACTTGTCATCACCGAAGCTCCGGAATCCAAGCGGTTGGTCCTCAACAGAACCCGTCACTGCCCGGGGTTTAAACCGGTTCAGAGGCCAGTAGTCCAGCAAGAGCAAAACAAAGGGAAGAGTCACCAGCATGGGCTTAGCCATAAGGCCAAGGAAAAAGGTGACAAGGACCAGAAAATATCTCTTCCCCCCTGGACGGTTGACATAATGGACGTAAGCCACCATGGTCAACATCCAGAAAAAAGTACTCAGCACATCTTTACGCTCTGCCGCCCAGGCAACAGACTCAACGTGGAGGGGATGAAGGGCAAACAAGGCGGCGACTAGACCGCTCCGCCAGATGGCCCCAGTCATCCACCTCAGAACCACAAACAGCAAGATCGCGTTTGCCATGTGAAGTAGCACGTTGGTCAGGTGGTGTCCTCCGGGATTCAACCCATAGAGCTCACAGTCCAACATATGTGAAATCCAGGTTAGAGGGTGCCAATTGCCCGTGTGGCTGGTAGTGAAGGCCCAGATTATACCGTTGCTCGTTAATCCCTTTTGCACCTGAGCATTGTCGGTTATGTAGACATTGTCATCATAGTTGATGAACTCGTGATCTCCCACCTGCCAATATACTAAGAGCACAGCAGTAATCAGAATCAGCCAAATGCAAGCTTCACTCCGCATGATCTCAATTCCTTGCGGGTAATGGCGTAAATAATCTGGAACCAAAGGACCCGGTTTTGGACTGCCCCCTGAGGGGGCTTCCATACTCTTTCCCCCTTGCGGCAGTCGGCTGGAGTGATGGAGTGGTGGAGTAATGGAGTAATGAAAGGACCAATTCACATTAAATCCGGGCTTTCATTTTTGCAACACTCCAGTACTCCAATACTGCAGTACTCCAAAAAAGCTCTCACCCGTACCGGCAAAGCCATTGTATTCTGACTTGGCCCCAAGGACCAGGTTTTCGATGTTGAATAAATGTTTGTGAGAACAACACTACCAGACGACAAACCTTCCAGGTCAGCCAGAGCATACATGCTAAACGGTGAACTGGTAAACTGCTTTTTGCTGTTGACTAAATCCTAACGTTGCATACCCACTCCGACGCGCAGCGCAACCGCTTGCGCCGCGTGGGGAAAACGCCTCAGAGTGCGCCGAATGTGGACGCGCGTAGGCTGGGACAGGTATGCATTTTTGCATACGATCTGTTGCCTCCTCTTGGCAACGTTCCAATTCCTACCTTGTTTCCACATCCCCCAACAACTTAATATCACAGAGCAAATACTATTTTAGGTGAATATGGCATGATTTTTCCATGTGCTTTTAACCCGGATATTTAAGGAATGGCCTGCTCCGGCCGCGGATATGACCGTCCTTCCGGGCCTCCTCGGGTGTCGGACCCTGCGACGTACTGTTCAAGTACGCCTCGGATCCAACCCCCTGTGGTTGCACGGTGGCACACCCATCTCCACGGTCTCGCGACGGCAATTCTTGAAATATCCGGGTTTATGCTCTTTTTCAAATACTACATAGAGGAGGATATGTTATGAGACGTTTGACCCTTATGCTTTTTCAACTTTTTCTCAGCATTTTTGCCGTCTACGCGGTGCTGTATGATGTTCCCAACGAGTATTTGTTTGTGCCGCTGACCTGTTTAGTGGCCATGTTCTTCCTGGGACGGCACCCAAAAGCTGCCCCAGAAAAAGAGTTTGAGGGGATGCTGGCAGATACGTAAAGTACATTTGCAGTCGCTACCCTAAACCCCCGCTGATCCTTACCGACGTGTTCAGTGGGGGTTTTTTTTCTTGCCACTTCTCTCCTTGTCTCTATAATCTTCTAATAGCACAGAGTCTCTCGACCTGGTGAACGTTAGGGTTAATATACAGATACAGCTGGTGCCATTTCAGGGGTAACTACTATGCATATGAGAAAAGTCTTGCTTCTTGTAGTCCTGACAGTACCTGCCATTATAAGTTGCGGGACTACCCACAAAGAAAACATCACTTCAAACCCTTCAGGCGCAGATATTTACTGGGGCCATAACCGCAGCAATTTTGTGGATACTGAGTATGTAACCCCTTTTCAAAGATCACTATATGCTAAGGCATGGGAAGCCCGCTGTTATCAAGTAAGAAAAGAAGGCTATTTAGACTCGGAGGTTATATGCAAACCAAGCGAGGTGGGCGACCGTCAAATCCATTTTGTCCTGCGGACTCTACCTGGTGAAAAGGATGAAAAGGCCCAGCCAGCAAAGACTTCAGAAACAGAGCGAGAAATGGCCGCAGAGATTAAACAGAAACAAAGCCACATTGCTGAAGACAGCAGTATTCTCCTCAGCAAGGCAACCAAGGACGAACTGCCAAGCTACAATGGACCAGCAGCCAAGTACATTGAAAAGTATCTAAAAGACCATGGTCATAGTTGCCATGTGGAAATTATTCGATCGCTTAAGAGTCCAGGCAAATTCGCCATCTTGATAAACAGATATTTTTCAGAGGGTGAATTTGATAGAAATCAATTTACCAAAGTCGCAATATTAGCTGCAGCTATTTTATCGGAAAATGTAACCTGGGATTGTGCAGATCTATTCCTTGATTATGCGGCCTACTTCGAGATCGACAGCAGACATATTGGCTGGGCAACAATATCCGTTGCTGACTCCGTGGAAGCAAAAAAAATGCTCATGTCTACGAATGACGTCAATAAGTTCACAACTTACTGGAAATCAAGAATACGATATATCTCGGATACAGATCCGGAACCAATTCTGTAGTTAGTGACCTTACAGTAAGATTGCAGATTTAGGATTTAACAGCTCGGCCCCCAGCAGTATAGGACAAGGTGAGCCCTCAATCTGCAATCTACAATTTGAAACCGGGAGCCCGCCCGAAGGGTGGGAGTCCGAAGGACAAATCTGAAATCAAAGGTGGTGCCCCCCGCCAGGACTCGAACCTGGGACGCCCGGATTATAAATCCTGCCCGCTTTACTTACCGTAAATTACCTGTCTGTTTGAAACTCC
>PPDG01000158.1 GCA_002899795.1 Desulfobacteraceae bacterium
ATTAGCTACTTACCCACTAAGAAAGGCTCTAATCTGTTCCTCTACCTGCTGGTCGGTGTAAGAATTTATGCTCAGTGCGTGCACGTAGCAGGTGGCAGCACATATACCGCACCCCTTGCAGGCCACAGGGATTACCCGCACCTTCCGACCCTTATCTGTCTGAGCGATTTCCAAAGCGCCGTAAGGACAAAGAGCAACACAGAGCCCACAGCCTCTGCAAGCATCCTCGTCGGCCAACACGGAGACAATTGGTTCTATGGTCATTACTCCTTTGGCCAGGGGGATTGAGGCGCGTGAAGCGGCCCCGAGTGCCTGCGAGATTGCCTCGCGGATCGTGGCGGGATAGTGGGCATTACCGCAGAGGTAGACACCATCAGTGGCAAAGTCCAACGGCTTCAACTTGACGTGACCTTCCAGGAAAAACTTGTTTTCGTCCAGGGTAACGCGCAGGAGCTTGGACAAGGATTCGTTGTCCTCACCGGCAATAAGCGGGGTGGAGAGGACCACCAGATCTTGCTCCAGTTCCAGGTCGCGCCCTAGTAGGTGATGATACACGTTGACTGTGTTGTCCTGAACCTCAGGCGGTTTTTCCTGGTCGTACTTGATGTAGCGCACCCCCAGCTGCTTGGAACGCTGGTACAGGGCCTCGTTTTCAGTACCATAGGCCTGGATGTCCCGGTAGAGAATGTGCACGCTGGTTTCAGGATTCTGCTCCTTGATGGCAATAGCGTTTTTGATGGCGGTCATGCAGCAGATGCGGGAGCAGTATTTGCGTTCCTCATTGCGGGCGCCAACGCACTGGATCATGACCACGTTATCGGCTTTGAATTTCTTAGTTCTAAAGAATGCTTCCAAATCAAACTGGGTGATCACCCGCTTACCGTCGTAATTAAATAGCCCTTCCGGCTTGAACACTTTGGCACCGGTTGCGATGATGATTACACCAACGCCAAATTCTTGCTCAACACCATTGGTTGAAACGGTAACATCGTAGTGGCCGATGTACCCCTTTATCTCCTTAATGGTGGTGGAAGTAAGCAGGTGAATGTTCTCGTGGTTATTGACCTCCTCTGCTTGTTTGGTCACCAACTCATTTGCATCAACATTGGCTGGTGCCAATTTGTGCAGATTGCGCAGCAGTCCTCCCAATTCTGTGGTCTTTTCCACTAGAAACACCTGGAAGCCACGGTTGGCCAGAGTCAGCGCCGAGGTCATGCCGCTTATGCCGCCGCCGATGACCAAAGACTTGGGATCCACCTCTGATTGGATGGGCTCCTGAGGCTGGAGCAAGGCAGCCTTGGCCACTCCCATGCGAATAAGGTCCCTGGCCTTGCCGGTACCCTCCTCCCGCTCTTGCATATGCACCCATGAGCACTGATCACGGATATTGACCATTTCGAAAAGATACGGATTGAGTCCTGCCTCTTCACAGCTCTCGCGGAAGAGGGGCTCGTGAGTTCGAGGGCTGCAGGAGGCAACGACAACACGATTGAGCTTCTCATCCTTGATGGCATTTTTGATCTCATTGATGCCGGTCTCGGAACAGGTGTAGAGGTTCTCTTTTACGAATACAACATTGGGCAGGGTCTCAGAGTACTCGGCCAGGCTAGGGCAGTCCAGATAGCCAGCGATGTTGCTGCCGCAGTCACAGACAAAGACTCCGATACGAATATCTTCGGCCAATTTCACACCTCAAAGTTTTCACCACGAAGAGCACGAAGGGCACAAAGAAAACCAGTGTTTCTGTTTGTCTCTTTCCTCGTGATGGTTAGGTTTCAGAGTTATCTTGAAACAACAAACTTCTACTTGCCGCCACCAGCGGCCGCCTTTGGTGCGGTGAATACAACCTCAGCCGCTCGAGCGGCGGCACTGCTCGCCTGAGCCACCGATTCCGGGATGTCCATAGGACCCTGAGCACAGCCACAAACGAAGATTCCGGCTCGGGTAGTATCCAAAGGGGCTAGAGGATCTGTTTTGAAGAAGCCGTTTTCATCCAGATCCAGTCCCATGAGTTCGGCCAGCTTTGGAGTCCCTGCCGAGGGAACACAGGCTGTGGCCAACACCACCATATCGAAAGTTTCGTGCTCAACCTTTCTGGTGGTGGTGGACTCATACCAGACTATGGGATTGTGGGCTTCACCCTTGGTGATCTCTGCGACCCGGCCCCGAATGTATTGAACATTCGATGATTTACCGCCGCGCAATTTATATTCTTCAAAACCCCGCCCCACAGCACGCAGGTCCATGCAAAAAATGGAGGAGGTCGTTTCATTGTCATGTTCGTAAGCAATCATCGCCTCTTTCACCGAATGCATGCAGCAATATGAAGAGCAAAACCGATTGAAGCGAAAATCCCTGGAGCCCACGCACTGTATGAAGGCCAGTTTCTTGGCGGTGTGGGCGGTTGCCTCCCTCTTTTTCAAGGGAGCAAGCTTCTCCTCCGCCACGGCTGCTTTTTCGGCGAGCGAGGCCCAACGCTCGAAATCACCATCTTCCCCTGCCTTACCAGCCTTGAACTCCTTGACGAACTTAGCAGTCTTCTTGCCGTGCTTTTCCTCGAGTTTTTCAATCTGGCGAGTGGCCTTTTGCAGCTCTTTTTCCAGAACAGCTATCTCAACTCTGAGGGCTAGCTCCGAGGGACGATCCAGGTGGCCGTGGGTGGGACCGCTGGCACTCAAGAGCCGTTCGAGTTCCATAGCGGTGACCACATTGCCAATGCGGCCGTAACCATATTCTGGAATCACCGACGGATCGAAGACGTCATAGCCGGTGGCAAGAACAATTGCACCCACCTCCAGGTCAACAAATTGATCTTGCTGCTCGTAATCAACAGCGCCTGCCTGGCAGACCTTGGCGCAGATGCCACACTTTTTGCCCTGGCCCAACTGGCGGCAATTTTCGGCATCAATGCAGTGGGTTGAGGGTATACCCTGGGGGAAGTACTTGTATATGGCCGTGCGTTCCCCCAGCCCGATGTTGTACTCATCCTCCACTTTGGAAGGGCACTTCTCGACACAGGCGCCGCAGCCAGTACAGAGATCTTCGTTCACATAGCGGGCTTTCTTGCGCACCTTGAGTTGAAAAGCACCCACTTCACCGCTCACCTCTTCAACCTGGCTGTAGGCCAGGAGATTGACTTTGGGATGCCGACCGGCATCCAGCAACTTGGGCGAGAGAATTCAGATGGCGCAATCGTTCGTGGGAAAGGTCTTGTCCAGCTGCGCCATCTTGCCGCCAATGCACGGCAGCGTTTCCACCAGGTGGACCTGGATACCCATCTCGGCTAAATCCAGGGAGGCCTGAATGCCGGCGATGCCGCCGCCGAGTACCATGACATCGTTACTCACAGTTCACCTCTCAAAATGTCTAAAATGTCTAAAATGTCTAAAGTGAGCTAAAATGATCTAAAGTGTCTAAAATTAGAGGAAGCTTCGAAGCACTTCTGCGTTTTTAAATCTACAATCTAAAATGTGTTTAATACTTAATCGCTTCTGCCAGCAATGAGGTCAGATCCTTGAGTTCAAGACCCATGTCAAGATTACTCAGGGCGCAGGTCAGGTGGATCTGACACTTCTGACAGGCGGTGATCAGGGTTTTCGCACCGGTGGCCTCGGCCTCCTTCAGTCTCTCCACCTGGATCTGCTTGGACCCGGTGGAGCAGTTTGCCCAGCCACTGGTACCGCAACAGACCGCGTTTTCGCGGTTTCTCTCCATCTCAACAAAATTGTCCCCGGCCAGTTTTCGCAAAATGCTGCGGGGACCGTCGTAGACTTTTGCCATGCGGCCCAGTCTGCACGGGTCGTGATAGGTGATAGGGCCTACACTATTTTCCACACTGATGGAACCTTCCTCCAGCATCTGGGCTACAAGATCATGAAAGTGGACGATTTCAAAACCGAGATCTCCAAAGTGCTCGGTGTAGTGTCGTTTAAAGGTGTAAAAGCCCTCAGGACAGTTGAATACTACCCTTTTGGCGCCTGAGGCGCGGATGACTTCAAGATTGTGAGAGGCCAGTTTTTCAAAGGTTTCCACCTGACCATTCCATAACATGTCGTGACCGCAGCAGTGTTCATCGTCACTGACCACAGGTTCAATTCCAGCACCGTTGAGAATTTTGATAATGTTCTGGCTGACCGAAAGGCTGTCCACCCCAAGGTAGCGAAAAATAACCTGAAAATAGGG
>PPDG01000540.1 GCA_002899795.1 Desulfobacteraceae bacterium
AGGGAGATGGTTTGGCATAATCTCGCCTTCATGACAAAGAACAAAGGAATACTCAATAACATTTATCAACTCGCGCACATTACCGGGCCAATCATAATTTAAAAGCAGGTCTAATGCGTCCTTACTCATGCCGCTGATAGGCTTATCAGTCTTGAGACGGATCCTGTTAATGAAGTACTCTACCAGCAAAGGAATGTCTTCCCGCCGTTCTCGCAGGGGTGGAATCATGATGGGAATGACGCCAATACGATAATAGAGGTCCTGGCGAAAACGCCCCTCCTCCATCAGCCTGTTGAGGTCCTTGTTGGTAGCAGCTAAAATGCGGACATCGATTGATAAGGGGCGGTGATCTCCAACTTTTTCGATCTCCTTTTCCTGAAGAACTCTTAAGAGCTTGACCTGGGTGGAGAGAGGCAGGTCGCCAATCTCATCCAGAAATATATCACCACCGTTAGCTGCTTCAAATCGTCCCATCCGGGTGCGATCCGCGCCGGTAAAAGCACCTTTTACATGACCGAACAGTTCGCTTTCAAGAAGAGACTCACTGAGAGCTGCGCAGTTCACCTTAATGAAAGGGCCCTTTCGTCGAACCCCCAGTTTATGTATTGCCGCAGCCACTAGTTCCTTCCCGGTACCACTGTCGCCATAGATAATAACTGGAGCCTCAGATTGGGCCGCACTGGAAATCAGGTCAAAGATCTGCTGCATCGCCGGTGATGTTCCAAGGATTCCTTTGAAGCCGTCCTTGCCGCTCAATTCTCGACGAAGGCGAGTGATGACCCTATCTTTTGATACCACCTCGCTGAGGTCGGTTAAGGTCTCCACGCCCCCTATCACCGTGCCACTTCTATCTTTCAAAACTGCTGCATTCTTGTGCACATAGAGAGGTTTACCATCCTTTTTCCGCAGCATGCACTTGCGACGAGTTACATGTCCCTCCTTGAACAGGGCGCAGTACTTGTCATGCCCCTCAGCCCTGGTTCCAAAACAGGTGTCACAATCCAATATTGCACAAGACTGCCCAACAAGCTCATCTTTGCTGTAGCCGGTAATAGTCTCCATGGCCTCGTTGATTGATATAATTACCCCTTCAGGATCCACCACCATCAGCCCATCGGCCATGGTATCAACGATGGTCTTCCAGTACTGGTTGTACTCTTCCTCAAACATTACCGAGCTCACTGCCTCGCTTGAGTATGCGAGCTTCTGCCAACAGAAAGATGGGAGCAACAAACCTGAAACAGATGTTAAGTGTAACCTGAAGTTAAACAGGTGTTAAGTGTAAACTATTGAGGGTTAACAATCAATGGGGCTGTGGTTAAAGATTTTATGCAATGAAAACAAATATATATCAAAAAAATAGCAACCAGAACTTGTTGGCATGCATATTGCCAAATCAAAAATAGAAACTGGTTTTCTAGCTAATCACTGGAGCTACTCTTGGAAAAAAGATCCGAAGCAGACAAGATCATCGATCTTCGAGGAATGAGTTGCCCCTGGTCGATTCTCAAAGCCAAAAGCCAACTCATTGCTATGCATCAAGGTGAAGTTTTGGAGGTACTAGCCTCCGATCCCCTGATGTTTGAAGATTTTCCGAAGGTGCTCGGTCAAAGCGGCCATCACTTGATTGAGATAAATGAACAGCAGGGATATTCACGGCTCTATGTCCGGAGGGGTCAAAAGGAAAAAAATAGTAAGGCTGCCGGTTGTCAGACTGGTATTGATGAGACCGAAACCAAAAGGAGGTAGCAATGACAACACAGGATCTCAACAGTATTGAAGCGGCTAGCGTAGTGGATGCACGCGGCAGCGCCTGCCCAGGTCCTCTTTTGGAGGCCAAAAAGGGAATCGGCAAGGTTAAAGTCGGGGAAGTTTTGGAGATTCTTTCCAACGATTCAGCCACCAAGAACGATATTCCTATCTGGGCCAACAAGGTAGGGCACGAGTTTCTCGGCCATCTTGAGGCAGACGGCTACGATCGAATCTTCGTTGTGCGCAAGAAATAGAAGCGAGTATCGAAAGCGGAGTGGCTGAATTTCCCCTCAGGCGTGGTTTGTAAAGCTTTACTCAATAAAGCAGTTTGCTGGAGTAATGGAGTAGTGGAGTAATGGAGCACTGGAACATTATAATATATAAAATTCCTGGAATTCCAATGTGTTACAACACTCCAGAACTCCAGTACTCCAACACTCCCGGGACGACGAATCCAGGCAGAGCCGACGAGTTCTGAACAGGCCAGGCTTACCTGACCATAGTTGCCCTAATAATACGAGGAGAGAATGGCAGATCAGAGAAATGAGCAAAAGATACTGATCCTGGCCACGGAGACCTGCGCCTACCCAGGCGCCAACGCGGTGGGGCAGGCGCATATGTCCTACCCCGCCAACACCTACATTCTCAGGGTTCGTTCTCCGGTTCTCTTTCCAGAGAAGTTCTATCTGGACTGTTTTGCTAAAGGGATAGGCGGCATCATCATCATGTCCTGCGGCGAAGAGTGCCCTTATGAAGGCGCCTATCATGCCTTGGCGTCCAGAATCGACCGGGTCTACAAGATGATGAGAGAAAAGGAGCTCGATATAAGGAGACTTCGACTCACCGCCATCTGTACCGTGTGCACCCGAGCCTTCATAAATGAAGTTAAGATGATGAACGAAGTCATGGCTGAATTGGGACCACCTGGCTCAGAAAGGGCGGCATAAAAGATATCGTCAGTGGTCCGTAGTCCGTTGCAGGAGAAAGCATAGAGCATAGGGCATAGGGTGGAATTTCGGATTGCGGATTGCGGATTGCGAATTTGAAAAACAGAGGGCATGGAGCATAGTGAAGGAAACTAGGCACTAAGAACTAGGTACTAGGCACCGGTGGAAAAGGGCGGTGAGTTGTTAGAGTACAGTCGGTGAGATCGTGTTGGAAGGAAAGAAAGATGTCTCAAGAATCATTGAGTTTTGATGCTTTGGTGATCGGCGGTGGAATTGCGGGACTGCAAGCGGCGTTGGACCTGGCCGATCAGGATTTCAAGGTGGCCATAGTGGAGAAAGATTCTTCCATTGGCGGCAAGATGATCCGGCTCTCCAAAGTGTTTCCAACTCTGGATTGCTCCAGTTGCATCACCACTCCCAAAATGGCTGCCGCAGCACACCACGAAAATATAACCATTTTCACCTATTGTGATCTGCAATCTCTCCAGAGAAACGGGGATACCATTACCGCTGCCGTACGGCAAAAGCCCCGATACGTGGATGAGCCCAAGTGCATCGGTTGCAGACAGTGTGAATATGAGTGTCCAGTTTATGTGTCAGATCCTGATCAAGGTGGGTTTTCAGCCCGTAAAGCCATTTGCGTGCCTTTCTCCAACGCCATCCCGCCGGTTGCGGTAAGGGACGTGGATAACTGTATCCTCTGCGGCAAGTGCGAAAAGGTCTGTCCCACTCAGGCGGTTGACTATTTCCAAGAGCCAGAGGATTTCACGGTGGAAGCGAGGACGGCTATCCTCGCCACCGGTTTTGGCACAACCCCTGTCCAGGATAAGCACCAGTATGGGGAGGGGAAGATTCCAAACGTGATCACCGCTCTACAGATGGAAAGGCTCTTGGCGCCACACGGCCCGTACAATAGGGTTCTAAGGCCGTCGGATGGTATGGAGCCTGACTCCATCGCCTACATTCAGTGCGCCGGTTCCAGAGACAAGAGTATGGGAGTTTCTTACTGCTCGAGAGTTTGCTGCATGTACGCCATTAAACAAGGTATGTTGCTTTCGGGAGCCCTGCCCCTGGCTGATATCGCCCTCTACTACATGGACATCCGCGCCTTTGGTAAAGGATATGAGGAATTTTTTCAAAATGCCATGGCCATGGGAATCGAGTTTGTGAGGGGAAAGGTGGCCACATTAAGCGAAGGCGAGAATGGGGGAGTGGTGGTGCACTACGAGTCCCAGGAAGATGGTGGCGGCGTGACCCAAACGCAGCATGATCTGGTAGTTTTGTCCCTGGGGATAGTTCCTGATTGGAAGCCGGATGGTTATTGCCAGGTATCCACTGGGTCGGATGGTTTCATTAAGACGATTAAGCCCAAGATTGCTCCAAGCTTAACTGAAATGGAAGGAGTGTTTGTTGCCGGCGCGGCTGCAGGGCCGAAGGACATCGTGGACAGTATCGCCGAAGCTGGCGCGGCGGCCATGGAG
>PPDG01000432.1 GCA_002899795.1 Desulfobacteraceae bacterium
GCTGCCACCTGCTACGTGCACGCACTGAGCATAAATTCTTACACCGACCAGCAGGTAGAGGAACAGATTAGAGCCTTTCTTAGTGGGTAAGTAGCTAATGCGGGGCTCAAGTTGGCTGTATAGGATAATACCGACTCGATTGCATAAATCCGAATCTCGAATATCGAAATTCGAAACAATTTTCAAATGCTCAAATTTCAAATGACCAAAACTTAATCGTTAATATTTGAGCCACTCTGTTTTGAACATTGGAGAATTCGGATTTCGAATTTGTTTCGTGCTTCGTGCTTCGGATTTAGAATTTAATCTTTTTGAAGGAGGTGACTCTCTTGTCAGAATTCACTCCCCGGATCCTGGTTTTCTGCTGCACCTGGTGAGGGTACGCAGCGGCTGATTTCGCTGGAGTTTCCAGGATTCAATATACGACGGATATTCGCATCATCCGAGTCATGTGTACAGGCCGGGTTGACCCCACTATGATTGCCGAGGCTTTCACAAATGACGCGGATGGAGTCATGGTGGTCGGCTGTCACTTCGGCGACTGTCACTACATCACCGGCAATGTCCAGGGCAAGATCAAGGTTGAACTCGCAGCAAAAGTTTTGACCTCTGTGGGTCTCAGTCCCAAACGCGTTTCCTTTGATCAGTGTTCCTCCGCCGAGGGTGAACGGTTTGTCAAGCTGATTACCGATTTTAACCAGGGTATTCGGGAACTGGGTCCCCTGGGCACTGGGGATGGGCTGGAGCTTCCGGAACTCAAGGAAAAGCTAACCATAGCTAAGACTGTCCTCGCCATGGAAAAGCTGCGTTGGGTAGTTGGAAAGTTCACCGTGTTCGCCACGGAAGGTAACAAGTACGGCGAAGTTTTTACCGAACATGAAATGTGGCGCACCTTGGACACCATTGTAATGGATGAGGTGGCCACCCACGAAATTTTGCGGGAACTAGGGCAAAAAGCTTTTGCGGTCAAGGACCTTGCCGCCCGACTGAAACTACCTCCGCCGCATGTGCTCAGATACGTCCTGGCCGTGCAGCGGAGGGGATTGGTGGACCTGGATGGAGTGCAAGGCAATTCCCCGCGCTACAGGGTAGTGGAGCCCACGGCACAGGTCGCTTAATCCGGTGGTACAGATTTATAGAGTTTTTTCAATTCTGGAGCTATTTGGCAGAAATTCGCAATTCGAATTTAAGACTTTTTAATATCAGTTGACTTCCTTTGTTGGAGGATTGGACAGTGTCACAAAAGCGCGTTGTTGTCTTCGGTGGTGATCCTGCCGGGGTGGCTGCAGCATTGCAGCAAGCCGAGGCCGGCATGCAGGTAACGCTGGTGGAACCTTCCCCTAGTTTGGGAGGTGAGTGTTTGCCGCAGACCAGGATCATTGATGGTGACTCCCCATACATAAAGACAGATTTGGAGGCGTTGAGAAATCACCCTAATATTCAGGTGATTACCAATGCGGAGGTGATCAGGACCGAGTCCGCAGATGGTCAGTACCGTTTCCGGATCAAGCAGTCCACCCCCAGGGTGGATATGGAGAAATGCAACGACTGCAAGGAATGCATTCGGGTCTGCCCCATTCACATGTATGATGATTTTAACGAAGGCATAGGCTTTCGCACCGCCATAGACTATTTCAATCCGGAGACGGCAAAGATGGGTGAATACAACCTCTTCAAAGAAGATATGCCCATTTGCCAGGCCACCTGTCCGGCAAATTTGAACATTCGCTCTTACGCCGGACTCATTGCCGATGGTAAATATGCCGAATCCCTGGCGGTAATCCGGGAGCGCTTACCCTTTGCGCTCTCAATCGGCCGGGTTTGTCCCCACCCCTGTGAGACAGCCTGCAACCGTGGTCATGTTGACGAGCCCATCGCCATCTGTGCTTTGAAGCGTTATGTGGCGGATTTTGAAATGCACAACAACTTTGAGCCCCCGGTTGAGGTTCCCGATCAATTCCAGCCTGAAAAGGTTGCCATTATCGGGGCTGGGCCGGCAGGGCTTTCCTGCGCTTATTTCTTGGCCAAGGCAGGGTACCATTCTGTCGTTTTTGAAGCCATGCCGGAGCCGGGCGGCATGTTTCGTTACGGGATTCCCGAATACCGCCTGCCCACCAAAACGCTTATGCATGAGATTAACTGGATTCTAGCCCACGGGGTGGAGCTACGTTGCGACACTCGCATTGGCAAGGATGTCTCATTTGAAGAGCTTCAAAGGGATTACGGTGCTGTATTTATTGGGGTGGGCGCCTGGACAGGTATGACCCTGCGTATACCCGGCGAGGACATGGAGGGAGTCGTAGATGGTGTCAGGTTCCTCCGCGACGTTAACATGGGCAAGAAGATTGACATGGAAGGACGGGTCATCATCATAGGTGGCGGCAACGTGGCCATGGATGCCGCCAGGGTGAGTTGGCGAGAAGGATTCGAAGAAGTTCATGTCGTCTACCGACGCACCCGAAAAGAGATGCCGGCGAGCCCCTGGGAAATCGACGCCGCCGAAGACGAGGGCGTCCAATTTCAATTTTTGGTGGCCCCGGTGGAAGTCATCGGGGAGAAGGGCCGGATGACCGGTTTGAAGTGCTTGAAGATGGAGCTGGGTGAACCTGACGCCAGCGGCAGGCGCAGACCCGTGCCCATCGAGGGATCGGAGTTTGTCATTGAGGCGGAGAATCTGATCGCTGCTATTGGTCAGCGGCCCGATATTAAATTTGTGCCGGATGGCAGCGAGCTTGAAATTACCCGCTGGAATACCTTTGCCGTAGACCAAGAAACTTTCCAGACCAATGTCCCCGGAATTTTCTCTGCGGGAGATGTGGAAACAGGTCCAGACATTGCCATTCGCGCCTGCGCCAATGGTCGCAAAGCAGCCGCAGGTATTGTTCGCCACATTGAGGCAAAGAGGAGAGAAGCAGCATAGGTAGTAGTGTCCATCCGGAAACCAGAGTCTTTGCATGTCATTCTGAGGAACGGAGTGACGAAGAATCTCGAGATCCTTCGCTGCGCTCAGGATGACAATGACTTGTTTTCGAATGGACCGCAATTAAGGAATCAACAAGATAGCACACGAAAGTTCGCAGGAAGGTAAAAGGATGTACGAGAAAAAGGAACGCTACATCGTTGAATTCCAGGACATTCCCGCTGAGCGTGAACACCAGATTGAGATTGAGGTTGACGAGCGCAGGGATAACTACGACGAGGTAGAACTGGGCTTCGATGAGGAACGGGCCTTGCGGGAGGCCAAACGTTGTTTGAGCTGCAGGCGGTGCTTGGGCTGTGCCTTGTGCTGGGCCGAGTGCAAACCTGAGGCCATTATCTTCGAAATGGACGATGAGTACTACGATGTTGAGGCCGACGCTGTTATCATCTCATCAGGGGTGGAACGGCCCCATGATCGCCTTGATTCGAGTTTTGGATTGGGGCAGCATCTAAACGTCATCACCGACTTGCAGCTGGCAAGAATGCTAAGCGAGACCGGTCCCAGCAAGGGGCTGGTCATCCGTCCATATGATGGTGAGATTCCCTCGAGCATTGCCTTTGTTCAGAGCTATGAATCGGCCTCCCCTCCGATGCACACCTCAGCACTGTGCTTGGGGATCAACGAGGCAATTTTGGTACGGGGCAAACTGGCCGAGGCGGAAATAGAAGTATTTGCCAGTAACTTGGAGGATTTTCGCCAGGAACAAGATTCCACCCTCAAGGGATTGGAAAGAATAAAGATCAGTGATGCCACAGTCAGCAGTGTTGAAGCTGTGGAGAATCAGAATTTAGAGCTAACAATATCGAGCAATGGCAGTGAAACCTCGAAAGTCTTCGAAATGATTGTCCTGATTACCCAGCCGCAACTGTCAAATGCAGTAAAACAAATGAGCAAAGACCTGGATCTAAGCCTGAACTACGCCAGTTTCCTGGCAGAGGGCGAAGGCTCGGTTCTTCTCACCACTGATAACGAAACCATTAAGCTTGCCGCCAAGTCTTAAGGCTGAACAGTCTAAACCGAAAAAAGCTCCCGGTGTAAGGTGCCAGGAGCTTTTCTTATGCTTATCGCCATTTGGCTAAAGCCGTCACTTGGCTTCGCCGTCATTACGCTTCGCTGCCATTAGGTCGTTACATTTGGTCTTTACAATGAATGACTAATGACAAATATTCATTTCTTCTCAACTACAAC
>PPDG01000425.1 GCA_002899795.1 Desulfobacteraceae bacterium
CGGTCCACCTCCTGAATGCGAACTCCGAGACTGGTGGTTTCACTGAAAAGGATTTCAAGCACAGCCTGTCGCAATCCTTCCGGAACCAGGACCCGCAGCAATTGTCCTGGACGGTTCTTTTTCATCTGAGCAGGCAGAATGTTGACATCCAGGGCTCCTGCATCGAGGAGTCTTTCCATAAGGTGTCCATATAATTCAGGGTTCATGTCGTCAATGCTGGTTTCAAAAAGCAGGAGCCGTTCCTTGATCACGGCCATTGTTGCCTGGCCCAAGACGAGCCGCAGAAGGTTGGGGGGATGACTCTCCGGGTGTTGCCCCACCCCGTAACCAACCTTTTCAATACTCATAGTTGGAAAGCCGCCATATTCGGAGCAAACCGTAGTAAGAATCGCAGCACCGGTAGGAGTTACAAGTTCTCTCTCTTGACCGGAGTCATAAACAGGCACGGACTCGAGTAGGGCCAGGGTGGCAGGGGCTGGAAGGGGTAGCATCCCATGTTGGCACTGGACAAATCCCCGACCCAAGGGCAGTGGGGAGGCCACAACCTGGCCAATACCCAGAACATGGAGTCCAATACAGGCTCCCACCATGTCCACTATGGAGTCCACCGCTCCAACCTCATGGAAATGTACGTGCTCTGGGGGCTGTTGGTGTAGGTTTCCTTCAACTGTGGCAAGTCGTTTTAACACAGCCAGGCTATTTTTCTTGACCTGGTCAGGGAGCTTACTCTTGCCGATGAGTTCCCCAATCTGGTCTGAAGAACGAGGGGGCTGTTCCTCCTCGTCAACTTTGATATTCACCCTTGTTCCAGTGATTGGCCCTCGCTGTTCTTTAAATACCTCAATTTCATAACCGCTGAGCTTTAATTTGGACAGATGTTTGATGAGTGTTTTCGGATCAAGACCCAGGTCAATAAGCGCGCCCAGGATCATGTCGCCACTGATGCCTGAAAAACAGTCAAAATATACAATTTTCATAACAACTCACAATAAATTAAAGTCGGGGAGACCTGATAGCCCACCCGTTGCTCCGATAGACCTGGAGGGCTAGCCTCGGGACTATGTGGAGTAATGGAGTAGGGGAGTAATGGAGTAATGGAAGGTTCGATTTTGAAAGAGTATAGTCTTATTGCAATACTCCAACACTCCAATACTCCAAAGGCCGTTGAATACTGACCTTCGCTTCCAAATAAAGAGCGTAGTTTGAACTGCGGGATTGCGGGTTTAATTTGTACAACGGCCTTTTTCCCTCTACTTGATAGTGAAGTGGGAAGTACGGTGGAAGCGATCTATCATGCGGCCGTAATAGGCGACAGCTTCTTGATTATTGCCATTCTCATAGCTGACGTGTACCTTACCGTTTTCGTGTTTCTCACTCTTCTTGATAGCGCCTTTTTCGCAGAAGAACTTGACAGCATTCTCAAAGGTGATGCGCGAGATGCTCTCGAAACGTTCGACAAGTTCCAACTTATAAAACTTGTTCCCCATGGAGTTTATCTTTTTCAAAAATTCTTTTTCACTGTAAGGTTTTTTGTCAAGGTGCTTGGTGGCCTTGAGCACGATCCAATACGACTCCATGTAACTTCTCAACAGACTTGCGAAACAAGAGAGTGCTTTGAGTCCCTGGTGGGTGATACGGTAGGTATTAAACTGGCTGCTGGCCTCGATTATGAACCGCTGGGAAAGGCAGTAGGCAAGCACCTGATTGATGGTCTCCCCCAGGTTTTCGTCAGCGTCGTAGACAAACTCAAACTTAAAAAAGTCCCTAAAAAAGAGGAGATCATCCTCAATTCCTTCCAGGTTGAATTCAAAGGCCTCTTTGGTCAAGATGGCGGAGGAAATGTAGACGGCCGGTAGCAGAAAATGGATAATGTTGTTTCTGTAATACTCGAGTTGCAACCGGTTGCTGTCGTCCACCGTGTAAATACGTTCCTCCTCATCAGTCTCATCCTCATCCGCAAGCAGATCGAGCCACTTGCTCTTTACCATGAGAGTCAGGGTGTCTTGAAGAGTTTTGTCCAGGTCCTGGAGGCTGCTTACCGTAGGGACCTCCCTATGTTGGAGGTAATTGTGGTAATTGCCAGTGATGAGCTTGATCTCTGCCAGAGAGATACCCCGTTTGGATGTGGTGAGAAGTACTGCGGCCACAAGGGCGACGGGGGTTACCATAGAAGTGTTATTGATGTTATGAATGATGCGCCAGGCAAAATCCCGATACATAGCGTGGCGCTCTTTGGGCTTCATGGTGTCGAAGTCCAGATTGAATCGGTCCATGTAAGTTTTAAGAGACATTGGCTGGGAAAATTTTACATAGACCCTACCGTAGCGTTTCTTCAAGACTCCACGGGCGCGCACCAACTGGGCGAGGCTTTCCTTTTTCTTGCTGCTGCCTTTCACCTCTTTTAGGTAGGCTCCCTCTTCCAAAACCCGGTCATAGTTGATGGCACAGGGTACGAAGATCAGATCATCGCAGTAGCCTTCTTCCACCGCCTGCATCAGGATTGCCAGTAGACCGAGCTTGGGCAGCACCAGTTTGCCGGTCCTACTGCGTCCACCTTCAATGAAAAACTCGAGATTATGGCCTTCGTTGACCAATGTCTTGATATAGGCAGCAAAAACGTCGGTATAGAATTTCTGCCCACGAAAGCTTCTCCTGATAAAAAAAGCTCCTGATTTGCGAAAGAATGTTCCCAGAGGCCAGAAAGACAGGTTCTTGCCGGCGGCAACGAGAGGAATGTTTAGATTGTGCCGAAACAAAAGGTAGGAGAGAACAAGATAATCGATGTGGCTCTTGTGACAAGGGACATAAACGAGCGGTGCTTTCTGCGCGGCTTGTTTGACCATGTCCAAAGAATCCACGTCCAGGTCAATACCGTCATAAATGGTGTGCCAGATCCAAGTGAGCAATCGCTCCCCAATCTGCACGTAGGTCAGGTTGAGGTCTGTGGCGATTTCGTCGAGGTAACCATCAGCCTCCTTGCGCACCGCCTCAATGGTTCGGTTGTTGGAACGGGCTCTGCGTTCCATTCGTTTCTCCAGGTCCTTATTATGGAGAATGATCTCCTTCATTTCCCACCTGCTCTTCAAAACTGGACCCGTTACCACACGGCGGTGCCGATCAATGCGGTCGATAAGCTCCCTACGAAGCTGGAAAGCAAGACTGGATTTTGAAGGGTTCTCGGCTGGCTGACCGGCCAACCATTCCTTTACGTTGAGGGGCTCGGCAACCTCGAGGATGTTGTTCTTGTAATTGCGGAGGAAAGCTACCAGCTTACGTAAACTCCCCGGCCTTTCTTTATGACCGAAAAAGATGTCCACCATACCCTTTTGCTGTTTCTCAGGTGCCTTGCCATGAAAGATAAGGCTGGGCACTAAGATGATTGGCATATCCGTCTGGCGTTGGGTTTCGAGCAGGAGGTGGAGGGGATCGCGTTCGGTAAAGCCGAAACGGCGGTAATATCCAGCTTTACCTACCAGGAACAGCACCGAGGGTTCCCGCCCCAGAACGAGTTCGCGATAGTCCCCGGTCTGGTAAGGATTGGGAAACGCACCCTCTTTGAGATAATGACGCAGAAATGAAAAAATCAATCTGATAGCTCTGAAGGCCGGGAGCCACAGGATCGGACGCAGGTCAAAGGCAAACACTGGCGGCCTCAAGTCAGCTTGTGAAAGCCTTGAGTTGAGAAAGAGGAAATCCAGGTGGCTGCGATATTTGACTGCATAAATGAGAAGACCTTCCTCCTCCAGGTCTTTCAGTAACCGTTGCTGACTTTCGAGAAAGGAGGATTTACCGGCAAGCTTATGGAGTAACCGCCCAAAAAAAGAAGGGGATCTTGAGCCTATTGTGAGGCCTTGATCTATCTGCAAGGTGCCATCAGGGGAGTCGTCCCTTGACTCAGATGGTCGCTTTCGCTTAAGAAACTTAAACAAGGCCATGCGTCGTATCGTCTCAGTAAACGTGAGAGAAAAAAAGTTTTAATTAGCCCGGATATTTCATGAATTGCTGTCGCGAGATCACGAAGATGGACTTGCCACCTGGCAACCGCAGGGTGTCGGTTCCGAGGCGTACCTGAACGGTACGTCGCAGGGGCCGACACCCGAGGACGCCAGGAAGGACGGCCATATCCGTGGTCGCAGCAAGTAATTCATGAAATATC
>PPDG01000015.1 GCA_002899795.1 Desulfobacteraceae bacterium
TCGGAAAAGCAAGCCTCATCCAGCCGCATCCAGATCTCCAGTAAATCCAGGTCTTCCAGGTGTCCGACAAACCCAACATAGGCCGGGATTTTTCCCTGGCACAGCCGAGACATGATGGTGTGGATGAGCTGCGGGTGGAGTTTTATCCCACGGATTACCACCAGTTGATCCACCCGTCCCTGGATGGGATGCAGACGCGCAAAAGAGCGATTACAGGAGCAACCTTCCGTAGACAGACTGGCCCGGTCGCCGGTTCTAAAACGGATCAGGGGAAATGCCTTGGCGGTAAGGGTGGTGAGCACCAGCTCGCCGGTCTCGCCCGCTGCTAACGGATCGGTGGTTTCCGGATCAATTATCTCGGCGATAAAGTGGTCCTCATTGAGGTGCAAACCCTGTCGTTCCCGGCATTCATAGGCAATCCCAGGGCCAGGTACTTCGCTGAGGCCGTAAGCGGTTTGAATCTGTACAGGCAAAGCCACTTCCAAACTAGCGCGAGACTTTTCACTCAGGGATTCCCCCAGCAGCAATGCCCTCCGAAGAGAGAGGCTGTTGGGATTGATGCCCATCCTGGTCATCTCCCGCACCAACTGCCTGGCGTAAGAAGGTGTGGTCACGAGTGCGGAGGTCTTGTAATCGTTCATGACCATCACCTGCTTGGGTATCTCCAGCTGGGTCATGGGAATAACCGAGGCCTGGATGGCCTCTGCCCCGCGCTTGAAGTCCCTGGCCCAGTTGGCAAGCCCCGGATCGAAACAGACCTGAATGATATCGTCGGCGCTTACCCCGGCAGCGGTGAGGGAGCGCGCCACCATCTCCGTCCACATGGCCAGATCGCTGTTGGTATAGCCGCTCACGGTGGGATTGCTACCAGTGCCGGTGGCGGTATGAATCCGAACGATATCCCTGAGTGGCACGGCGAACAGGCCATACGGATAGTTCTTGCCCAGATCCTCTCGACTGGTAAGCGGCAGCCTACTGAGATCATCCAGGGACCTCACAGCCGAGGGGTCCAGGCAGGCCTCTCCCAGGCAATTGTGATAGAAGGGAACATTCTTGTAAGCCCGGTTCAAGGTGGACTGCAATCGCTCCAGTTGAAGCTGGCTCAATTCATCCCGATCCTGACACTCAATTTCTTGGTTCCAGATTTTCACCTTTACGCCCTACCTTCCGTAAATTCGCGATAGTCACGGCCCAAATAGGCCCGTTTGACGTCATGGTCCTCCAGGAGTTCGGAAGCGGTTCCCTGGAGGATAATCTTGCCTGTCTCCATTACATAGCCCCGATCGGCAATCCTCAAAACGGCCCTGGCGTTTTGCTCAACAATCAGAATGGTCAAGCCCTCCTGGCGCAGCTTCACCACGGTGTGAAAGATATCGGCCACCACCCGGGGAGCCAAGCCCATGGAGGGCTCATCCAAGAGAAGCAGCTTGGGACGGGACATCAGCGCCCGACCTATAGCCAGCATCTGCTGTTCTCCACCAGAGAGTGTACCGGAAATCTGTTGCAGCCGTTCGGCAAGAACCGGAAAAAGGGAAAAAACCATGTCCATGTCTTGCTGAATTGAACCCCTGTTCCGCTTGCCATAACGCAGGTATGCCCCCAACTCCAGGTTTTCCAAAACTGTCAGTGGTTGAAAAATCTGCCTGCCCTCGGGAACCTGACAGATACCCAACCGGACCACCGCTTCCGGGGGCTGGCCGTTGATTTTTTGACCCTGGAAAAAAATCTCCCCCTCCCGGCAGGGAATTAACCTGGAGATGCAGTTGAGTATGGTACTTTTTCCGGCACCATTGGCACCAATCAGGGTGACAACTTCGCCCGGTTTCACCGAGAGAGAAACGTTGTCCAGGACCCGAATCCGACCATAGTATGTTTGCAGGTTGCGAATCCTAAGCAATTATGCCCCCTGGCACTTAATAATTGAGACGGCACAGTAAAAGGCTTCAGTTGCAATGCGCGCAAATCCTGAGGAATGAGGCGTACGAACTGGTACGCTGCAATGACGAAGGATGCAGCGCAACGCAGCAAATGGACCTTTTACGAAGCCGTCAAGCAATTGGTTCTTCTCCCAAATAGGCAGAGATTACTGTCGGATCTTGCTGTATTTCTCTGGGGCTCCCCTCCGCCAGGGTGCGCCCGTAGTCCATCACCAGTATTTCGTCACATACTTCCATGGTAAGGCTCATATCGTGTTCCACCAAGACCACAGTAATCCCGCTGTCACGGATCAGACAAATCAAGCGGGCCAGTTCGCGGGTCTCTCCAGCATTGAGCCCGGAAGCCGGTTCATCCAGCAAGAGCAAGAGAGGGTCGGTGGCCAAAGCCCTGCCGATCTCGAGGACCCGCTGCAGTCCAAATGGTAGAGAAGTGCTGGGGCTGGCGGCTCGCTCCGACAAGCCAATGAAGTTGAGAATCTCCATGGCTGTGTCCCTGATACCGCTTTCCTCCCGCCGGGCCTGGGACAAACGGAAGGCGGCACTGATGAAGCCGGCCCGGGCCTTGGGATGTCGACCTACCATGACATTTTCCAGCACCGTCATCCGATCAAAGAGCTCGACATTCTGGAATGTCCGCGCCACACCACGCTCGGCCACCTGGTGGGGCACCAGGCCATTCAAGGTTTGGCCATTAAAGTAGATGGCGCCAGCGTCCGCAGCATAGAAGCCGGTGATGAGGTTGAACAGGGTGGTCTTGCCGGCGCCGTTGGGACCTATGATACCCTTTATCTGCCCTGTGGGGACCTCAAAGCTCACCTCTCGCACGGCATGAATGCCGCCAAAAGACTTGGAGAGATTTTCCGCTTTTAGAAGCGGTTCAGTCATCCCTTCTGCCATCATCACTCTTCTAACACCTCAGCAATCAACAGCGCTCAGCCACCCGAAAGCGATCCACCCGCAACATCACGCTGCAGGCGATACTTCTCCCAGAGGTCCAGCACACCCCGCGTCAGTCCCTGGGGCATGAAGATCATTACGACCATCAGGATCAGCCCGAAGATGACGATATCAAAGTCGTGGAACACGGCCAGCACTTCCGGAAGCACGGTAAGGGTAGCGGCGCCAAACACCGCCCCCCAAATGCTGGCCATACCTCCCACCACAACCATGGTCACCAGCTTGATAGAAAACATGAAATCAAACGAGCTGGGGCTGATGAAAGTGATGAAATGGGCATAAAGACTTCCGGCCACTGAAGCGTAGATGGCACTCACCACAAACACCCAGATCTTCAGCCGGGCGGTATAGATTCCCGAAGCACGCGCCGCTGGCTCACTGTCGTGGATGGCGCGCAACGCCCTACCCACCCGTGAATCAACGATATTGAGACTGAGAGCTATGGCCCCCAGCGTAATTACCCACACCAGAAAGTAGTAGGTTCTGGGCTCGTCAAGAACCACGGTTCCTATACTGAGCTTTGGAATGCCCACTAAACCTGAGGGGCCACCTGTGAGCCAGACCAATTCTTTGAAACAGATGTAAACAATGATGCCGAAGCCGAGCGTGGCCATGGCCAGATAGTAGCCGGTGAGTTTGAGTGCAGGCACACCCACCATCAAAGCTACCACCACCGTGACGACAACAGCAATCACCATGGCAGGCCACGGGGACAATTTGTACGTAGCAGTAAGGATCCCCGAAGTGTATGCCCCAAGCCCAAAAAAGGCTGCATGCCCCAGACTGATCTGCCCGGCATAGCCCATCAGTAGGTTGAGCCCCACCACCAGTAGGGTGTGGATGCCAATGAAGATCATCACACTGAGGTAGTAACGGTTTGTCACCACCAAAGGCACCAGTGCCAGCAGCAGACCAAAGCTACCAACTTGGATCGACTTGTATCTTAGAAAACGGGACAATCCTGTTACTCCGTCAGGGTACTTTCCAAAATGAGCTAAAGTGTACTAAAATGCCTAAAATACACTAGAATCAAAAATCCCAAATCCCAAGCACCAAATTACAAATAAATCTCAAATTCCAATAATCAATGACCCAAACATATTTGGGCTTCTCTTTTCTTAAGATGATATGAAGGTTTGGAATTTTGAATTTCGGTCATTGTTATTTGTTTGTTATTTGGGTTTTGTGATTTGTAATTTCCATGCTTCAATCTGCAATCCGAA
>PPDG01000513.1 GCA_002899795.1 Desulfobacteraceae bacterium
GCACCCTTGTTCCAGTAGGTTATCCTCCTGTTCATGTCTACGAAATAGACGCCATCGTGGAGGCTATCGAGGATACCTCTGAAAAAACCTTCCTTTTTGCTCATCACATTACCCTATGCTCATGATTACCCGAGTAGTTCTGGATAAGATCTAATTAGCAAGAAAAGTGCCGTTTTATTCATTTTGGATTTCGGATTGCGGATTGCGGATTTACCGCTCACTGCTTACCGCTCACTGCTTACCGCTGACTGTTTACCGATTACCGTTTATTGTCTTTACCTCTCATCAGATTTTTGCTAAGTCTAGGAGGTAGTATTTTCTCCTGACCAACTCTCATTGGACATTCCACCCCCCCGGAAGGTATTGGTTCCGATGGCTTTTCAGACAGACGCATTCTATCATTTGTCCGTACTGTTTATTATCTCCATCATGGTTTTCCCACTCAAACGGACCAGCCTCGTTGCTCTGGTACTTGCAATTCCAGCCTTAACAGAAATTGTACAGTTCTTCCTGCCAGGCCGAGTACCTGACTTTATGGACGCATTTCACGGGTATCTCGGAATCATTCTAGCCTATTGCCTCGTGCAAATGTGGAGAGAGATAGCGCCGGTGGTAAAGAAGATTTCGAATTTCGGATTGCGGATTGAGGATTGAGAAGAGGCGCAAGGCACATCCTTCGACCCTTCGACAGGCTCAGGGCAGGCAAGCTCAGGACGGGGAAAGCCGCTCCCACAGAACAGCTGACTGTTTACCGATTATCGTTAACCATTCACCGTTTACGCCTTACGGCTTACCGCTTACTATTTTTATCCTGCAGATGATATGGCCGCATCAATCAATCGTCCAAGAGCAGAAGTCAGGGCCTCATTGAGGGTTTTCTCTACTTCCTCGCGCTTAAAGCGCATGACACTCTCCTCAGGACGGCCCTCAACCGTCTTGGTCGAGACCTTTCCTTGCGCTTTAAACCCCACTTTGGCCGAAAGTTTCACCAGGTAGCGTATTTCAGTTTTAAAGGTGTAGGAGCTGGCTTTCACCTCCAGAGCATCAACGTAAACTGCTATGGCGATGTCGACCTCTTCAGGAAGGTCCTTGAGGTTACCAGGAGCTGCCTCCCACCCGGTGAGTTCAACAGCGTGTATGTTCCGCGCCTTCAAGAGCTGGAGGAAGATGGAAGTTATATCTTGAGTGGGGAATGAAGATTTCAGCCGAATCGGCTCCTCTTTGCCATTGCTGAGGACCCGCTGCCCTATTCTCGCCGAAGGGGGCCGGTTATCTTGAAATGGAACAACTCCTATGGTCAGTTTGGTCGTCGGACTCTTCTGGACAGTAGAGTCAGCTCGGAGATTGAGCCAATAGGTTTTAGAGGCGGCACAACTGACAAGACTCAATGCAAATATCAGGCTCAGGAACAGGTAAATATTTCGGTACTCTCTTTCTCGTCCGGGAATCTGCATGGCTGCACCTCGATTCGTTGATTAGAAAATTAGAAAATTAGAGAATTAGAAAATTAGTTAAATCGTTCAGGTCAGCGTACTGTCGTTCAGGTGAGGTGTCAAGGGTGAGTATAGGGCATGGGGCTAAGCCGTTGGAGGTTAGAGGAGCGCTGCGCTTGAGGTTGGAAGCAGAAATCAGAAACCAGAGGTCAGAGATCAGACGTCAGAAGTCAGGGTAAAGCTGATCTCTGATCTCCGACTTCTGACCTCTGTGGTAGACGACTTCTACGCCTTCTACGGTTTCTACAATTACCGCTCACTGTTTACTGCTCACCGCCTACTTTTGGCTCCTGCTTTCTTTGGTTGTGGACTTGGGTATAATCCAGTATGAGATACTAAAAAAATAACCACTGTCTTTGAGGACACCATGAAGGTTCTGCTCATATCTGCAAATACGGAACAGATCAACATGCCGACCCTACCCCTCGGTTTAGCCTGCGTGGCTGCGGCTACACGCAAAGCTGGACACGAAGTGGCATACCTTGATCTCATGGCCCAAGAAGATGTCCAGGAGGTTATCAAGGAGGCCATGGAAGAGCGCAGCCCTGATGTCGTGGGCATCTCTGTGAGAAACATCGACGACCAGGTCATGGACAATCCCAATTTCCTGTTGGAACAGGTAAAAAAAGTGATAGCCAGCTGTCGGAGTTTCTCAAATGCCCCTATAGTGCTGGGTGGCGCTGGTTACAGCATGTACCCTGAGTCAGCCCTGGAGTACCTGGGAGCGGATATGGGGATCCAGGGAGAAGGGGAAGTGGCCTTCCCTACCCTTCTGGACAAGATCCAGCAAAACCATGACCTTTCAGACACGCCAGGCCTTTATCTCCCGGGCCGTGGCCTTCAAGCTAAAAGAGCTTTTGCGAAAAATCTGGACGCATTCCCTTTCCCGGAAGACCACCTCTGGTCAGCTTCCTCTATCACTGAAGACGCGGAATTTTTGCTGCCCTTCCAGACCAGACGCGGCTGCCCCATGAACTGCAGTTATTGCTCCACCTCAACCATAGAGGGCGAAATTATAAGAAAACGCGACCCTGCTCTGGTGGTGGAAGAGATTGCACGGGAAGCCCAGAAAGGCTTTGATCGTTTCTTTTTCGTTGACAACACCTTCAACCTCCCTGTTTCCTATGCCACCGAACTCTGCCAAGAGCTCGCAGCGGCAGAGCTGGATATTACCTGGCGGTGCATTCTCTACCCGTGGAAGGTTGACGAAGAGCTGGTGAGGTTGATGGTGAAGGCCGGTTGCAGGGAGGTTTCCTTGGGGTTCGAGAGTGGTTCCGAGCCGGTCCTGCAGGCCCTGAATAAGCAGTTCAACTCCCAGGAGGTTTACCAAATTACTGAGATACTTGGAGACCATGGCATCCACCGGATGGGATTTCTGTTGCTGGGAGGCCCAGGAGAAACAAAAGAGTCGGTGGAAGAAAGCCTTCAATTTGCCGATTCCCTTGGTCTGGAGGTGGTCAAAGTAACCACGGGCATTCGTATCTATCCTCATACGGCTCTGGCAAGGATTGCCTTAGCCGACGGTGTGATCTCAGAAGATGACGATCTTCTCCGGCCGCGATTCTATCTGGCCGAAGGATTGGAAGACTGGCTGCCTGAAACCGTACATTCCTGGCTTGCCGAGCGCCCGAATTGGGTAACCTGAAACGGGTATAAATGTTGCACTCATTATCCAGCCTAGAGACAAGTACAGCGCCCCCCTCGGGAGGGTGGAAGGCGTGGACCCTTTGTTGGCGCCGGTTGAGCTTGTTTGAGCGTCAAAGCAGACCGTTACCACACCCCCCTGGGCGGTATCATTATGGATACGCCAATGAAGACAAAAACGCATCGAGACATGGGCATCGTAGCCAGATACCCGGTTACCGTGTTCACGGCAGATGGGTTTCTGGATGGGGTAACGCAACTCCTAAATAGCCGCGGAGCACTTATCCGCTGTCGCCGGCCCCCACGTCAACATGAGACTACCACCATCAGAATTCAACTTTCTAAACGTGAGTCATTACTAGTGGAAGCCGAAGTAATGATGTTGCACTTTTCAGAACCAAATGAAAATCAGGAAGTTGTGCCGCTGGGAATGGTGGTACGCTTCAAAAACCTCTCCTCTGTAGGCCGCAAGCGTCTTCGCAGTGTAATCGCCAAGCACTACGCGAAAAAGGTTCAGCGACTAGCGGTTAAGAATTGAGAGTCCCTTCGCAGCAAGATAGTCTGTATAATCCTAGAGCGCTTCGTTCTCATTGAACTCCGTATCATTTGCCTTCGGCGTCATTGGGTCAGTACGCTTCGCTGTCATTTGTTGTAAGATGTATATCGCGGCTACCCTTCGACCCTTCGACAGGCTCAGGGCAGGCAGGCTCCCCGGGACTATGCCCGGGACAGGCAGGACAGGCAAGCTCAGGACGGGGAAAGCCGCTCCCACAGAATAGTCGACCGTTTACTGCTTACCTTTTGCCGCTCACTACTGGCTACCGGATTCTTTGGTTGCTAAATACGGATTGTGGAATTAGAATCGAATTCTTGATTTATATTTTAGTTTTTTCAATCCGAATTCCGAAATCCGAAATAACTTTATGGGAGTGATCCATGTCACTGGATATTTATCGGAAGTTAGCGCAGC
>PPDG01000156.1 GCA_002899795.1 Desulfobacteraceae bacterium
AGCTTTTACGGGCCGTTTAGAGATGCCGCTGATTCTGCTCCCCAATTTGGGGATCGACACTCTTATCAGATGGACCCCGCAAACAGTAAAGAAGCCATGCGGGAGATCAGCCTGGATATTGAAGAAGGCGCTGATATTATTATGGTCAAGCCGGCTCTTGCTTATCTGGACGTGATTCGGCGGGCTAGCAGAGAGTTCGATCTGCCTTTGGCGGCTTACAACGTGAGCGGCGAGTATTCGATGATCAAAGCGGCGGCAGAGAAGGGCTGGTTGGACGGTGAGCGAGCAATGATGGAGGTCCTTACATCCATCAAACGGGCCGGCGCAGATATCATTATTACCTACTTTGCCAAGGAAGCAGTAAAGAAGCTGGGGAAATAAGCTGGCAGTGGGCAGCAGGCAGCAGGCAGTCGTTTTAACTAGGCACTAAGCACCGCTGGAGGACGCGGGGACACGGAGAAACGGGGACTAGAGGTCAGAAGTCGGAGGTCATGCTTGATAATTTCTCAATCCGCAATTCTGCCCTATGCTCCATGCCCTATGCTCTTTGCGATCTCAGTGAGAGATATAGGAAATAACATGAACAGTCATCCACATAAACATGCAAAACACGGTGAGCAGAAAGGCGACGGGCCGCTGCCTAGGCTGATTGCCTGGGAGCTGACCCGAACCTGCAATCTGAGTTGCGTCCATTGTCGGGCAGCATCAATCGACAAACCCTATCCAAATGAATTGACCACTGAGGAGTGTATGAATCTCTTAGATGAGGTGGTCTCTTTCGCCAGCCCCATCATGATTCTCACGGGAGGTGAACCGCTGTTGCGGCCGGATGTTTTCGAGATTGCCACCTATGGGACCCAAATAGGTCTGCGCATGGTTCTGGCCACCAACGGACTCCTCATTGATACGGAAACCACCAAACAAATGCGTGAGGCTTCCATTCAAAGAGTGAGCATCAGCCTGGATGGGGCCACGGCTGACAGCCATGACAAATTTCGCCAGGTTGCCGGAGCCTTTGCCGGGTCTTTGCGAGGCATCGATCTCCTCAAGAAGGCTTCCATTGAGTTCCAGATCAATACCACCATAACCAGGGAGAACCTGCACGAGCTTCCTGATATACAGAAGCTGGCAGAGGACCTGGGGGCGGCGGCGCATCATATATTTCTACTGGTGCCTACAGGACGGGGGAAAGATTTCAAGGAACAGGAGATCGCGGCCAAGGATTATGAGCAGACCCTTCACTGGTTTTATGACCAGGGCGATAAGGTTGACATGCAGCTCAAAGCTACCTGCGCGCCTCACTACTACCGAATTATGAGGCAGCGGGCAAAAGAGGATGGCAAAAAGATCACAGTAGAGAGCCACGGCATGGATGCTGTCACTCGCGGCTGTCTGGGAGGGACCGCCTTTCTATTTATCTCCCACGTGGGGCAGGTTCAGCCCTGCGGCTATCTAGAGGTAGACTGCGGTAATGTCCGGCAGGCGCCCCTGGGCGAGATCTGGCGTGATTCCGAGGTGCTGAAGAATTTGCGTAATTTTGAAGTATACCAGGGAAAGTGCGGGGTCTGCGAATATCGCCGAGTTTGCGGCGGTTGCCGGGCCAGAGCCTTTGAAGCCACTGGTGATTATCTGGAAGAGGAGCCACTGTGTACCTATGTGCCCAAGGCTGCGTGCCGCTAAGGAGCATAGGGCATAGGGAAACAAAGCGGGCAGCTTGCAGCTAGCAGCAGGCAGAGAACAGAGGACAGAGGACAGGGAAGAGTGGGCAGGTTGGTAAATTAGAAAAATAGAGAATTAGAAAATTAGTCAAACAGATAGATTGTTTACCGCTTACTGCTTACTGCTTACTGCTCACCGCCTACGATTTGACGATTTAACGAATTTCCTATTCGGCTACTGGATTCTCTGATTGTAGATTTTGGATTTTATGAGTTGAGATGTTAAAGGGTAATAGATGAGTGAGAAAGTTAAAGAGAGAAATCAGTCTCATGCGCAGCTTGATGAGATGGATAGGATGATTCTCAATGAAATCCAATCTCATTTCCCCATTGAGGCAAGACCCTATCAGGTGTTGGGTGAGAAAGTGGGGTGCTCTGAAGAAGAGGCCTTGCAACGGGTACAAGATCTAAAAGACAGAGAAGTTATCAGGAGAATCGGCGCCAATTGCAATTCCAGAAAACTGGGGTACACTAGCACCCTTTGCGCAGCCAAGGTCCCGTCCCGCCTGATGGCGCGATTCGTGGAGGTGGTAAACAGTTACATGGGGGTAACCCACAACTACCGCCGCGATCACGACTACAATATCTGGTTCACTCTCATTGCTCCTTCCGAGGAAAAAATCGAGCGTATTCTGCGCGAGATAATCGAGTTGACCGAGGTAGGAGAAGTCATTAGCCTCCCCGCAGAGCGTCTTTTCAAGATTCAAGTGGATTTTGAAGTTTAGCTTTTATGTTTTTTCCCTGACACCTGACACCTGAAACCTAAAACGCTGAGATTTGTGATTTGGAATTTTTGGTCACTCTAGCAGACTACCGCAAGGGAGAAAGAGTATGGAAGCCCCTTCAGGGGGCAGTCCAAAGCCGGGTCCTGATTCGTTACTCTCCTCATTCTTTTAGCGATTGGGAATGATCTGCTGAAGGCGGGTTACTTACCATTGCTATGGGAAATCGCGAACTCTGCCCTGTAAACCACCACTTGCCCTTTTCTACCTTTTATGACCAGTGGTTGGAGCGGATGCAGTCCCACAAGTCCAGGAATCGAGTCCACATAATCTGCTAGTTCACTAACTGTGGCCTCGCTCACCAGAACCTCTCCAGGACCTGCCAGATCCTGTAAGCGCTTAGCCAGATTTACGGCATCACCGATGTGCGTATAGGCAAGGCGCTTTTCTGTACCTATACTGCAAGCCGTAGCCATCCCGGTGCATACCCCAATGTGGATGCTTATCTCAGGTAACTCAAAGCGCTGCAATTCTCGCCGAATTTCATCCATTTTTCCTTGGATTTGGACGGCGGCTTCCAATGCGTGGGAGGCATTTTCTTGAGCGGTGGTGGAATTGCCAAAGACCATCATAATGCCATCACCCATAAACTTGTCCAGGCTACCACCATACTGAACCATTACGCTTTCGAGGGCAGCGTAGAAGGTGTTGACAATAAAGACCAGACTCTTCTGATCAAGTTTTTCTGAAAGGCCAGTAAAATCACTGATATCGGCGAAAAGGACGGAGACCTTTTGAGTTTGGCCAGCTCGGGCTGGGAGTTCCCCACTTGACATAATACGGTCTACTACATGTTTGGACACAAACCGTGATAGCATTGTGCGTCTGCGTTCTTCTCCGAGGAGGTTCTCCTTGAGATCGAGAACGTATTTTTTGTAAGCAAGAAGTTGATTGCGGCGCTGCTCGGCCCTGGAAAGTGTTTCTTCGAAGGTGCTCAGGTCGAATGGCTTTCTCAAGAAGTCACAGACGCTCAGTTTGAGCGCATCTATGGCATTTCCCAAGGTACCGTACGCTGAGATGATAATGGGAACCACATCCTCGCAGCGCTCTCTTACTTCTGTAATGAGGCTTATCCCATCCATGCCAGGCAACCTCAAGTCAGAAATTACCAAATCAACCTGGTCATCCCCCAGCTCTTCCAGGCCTTTCTCCGCAGAATCCGCGGCGATAACTTCGTACCCACGATGTTTGAGAAGATTGCTCAGGGTGAAGAGCATGGACTGTTCATCTTCGACCAATAACACTTTCATCAATGTCATCCTTCAAATCCGAAGGGATTGTAAGTCATTCTTGATGTGAACTAAACCGTTGGCTGATTGCGCTCAGGACAGCATAAAGCACAACCCGTGCCAACTCCCGGGGACCTGGCAGAATTAGCCTAACCGCACTATTTAGGGTGCTTTACAGGGGTTGAGAGGTATACGATCTGGTGTGACTTCCGTTCAATTTTGCAGCACTGCTGGAGGGTCATATTCGCATAAGTCCCGGTGGCGAAACAATAAAAATAAGGGTGTTGGATAGTGATCCAAAAACATCATTGGCGAAATCGCCAAACGCCCAGTTGGTAGCGCTTTACACCACTCGGCAAGCCGATTTTTCCAG
>PPDG01000610.1 GCA_002899795.1 Desulfobacteraceae bacterium
TCCTCGGGGAAAATGTCACGCACATTTACGGCAAACCAAGGCTCCTCCGACATCTCTTCGTAATGACTTCTCGGTTGGGGTAGCTTTCTAAAATTACATTCGGACACCAAGGAAAGTTCATCATAGTCATAGAACACTACTCTACCATGGCGCGTCACCCCGAAATTCTTGAGCAACATATCTCCCGGAAAGATATTCGTGGCTGCCAAGTCCTTGATGGCGTTTCCATAATCAACAACGGCTGCCCGCGCTGCCGACTCATCAACCTCGCTGAGATATACATCCAGGGGCGTTACTCTCCTCTCCACGTATAGATGCTTAATGACCACGTGATTCTCGTCGATTTCCACCCCCTGCGTCGTAAAACGCTGAAGTTTATCCAGCAGTTCCTTTGAAAACCGTTTCCGGTCAAACTCCAGGTGTTCAAATTCTTGCGCATCCACCAGTCTGCCGGCTCGATCATGCGTAAATACCAGGTCATATTTGGCCTTCACCTCTGCACGAGTCGTTCTCTTGGTGGATGAGAAGTGATCTTTGATTACCTTGAACACCACGTCGTAGTCAGACATGGTGAATACCTCCATGACCATGCCTCTTTCTCCCTCGGCGATTTCGAATTTCTCATTCGAGGAAGCCAGGTGCTGCAGCAAATCACAGTACAGCTCAGATTTGCCGTGCTTGTTATAGCCGATGGAAATGTAGAGTTCGGCAAGTCGCTTCCGAGGCATGAAGGACTTCAAAAAACCTACCAACTCAGCCGGCTTCTTGACGTCCACATGGAAATAGGAGCGAGTAAAACTGAACAGAATACTGACTTCGTTCTCATGTAAGAGCACGGCATCAACTACGATGCCCCCAGGAGTATTGAGCAGAGCAAGCACCAGCGGAAATTGATCTGAACCGTTAAAAAATCTGCCGACCAGATAGGCTCCTTTGCCTCGATAGAAAACGGAGGTGATCATTTCAGTGCGGTCGATACCTGGTGAAGCCGCAGTTTTCATGAGATGATTGTCTACTTGCTCTGCCACCGCCTGGGCATCGCGTTGGAGATCTTCATAGCCCACATCAAACCCATAATCAGTGAGGATGCCTTCGATCAAAGCAACAGTTGACTCGGCCCGCTCACAGGTTCGATACATCGGTTGAGCAATCTGTAAAGGTCGTATGCGAGAACAGGTGTCGACGAACTCGATCTGAGGGTTTACCCCAACAGTGGCAAATATCCTTCTGGTAATTGAATTAAAAAATGTCTCTGCAAGCTCCCAAAGGTTCAGTTTGCTGACTAAAGCACCATAGACGACTTTGGTTTTAGCCCAGATCCGGGTATCGGTACCTCGATCGCCTAACAACTCGTTGACCTGAGCTACGGTTTCATCCACCACTTTCTTGTAAAGATCCAACCTTTCCCTTGCGTCCGCTTGCATGCCGCGCCAGTCTCTCTGTGCAAACCGAGCACCCGCCCGCTGGGTAATGGCTCTGTATCGCTTCTGGTATACATCAAAAGCCTGGTTGATGGCGTGCGCTGTACGATTGACTAGGTTGTCGTAAGCACTGGTCATAAAAGTTTACCCACTTGGAGGGTTCACACCGGAAAAACTATTCAGGTACCAGGTTTCAGGTGTCGGGTGTCGGAAAAAGAAACATAAAAACTGAAACTCTAGTCATTTTGATCTAGAATTTCTATCTCTCCAATACTCCAGTACTCCAACACCCCATATCAGATTGCGTCTTCACTTTATCTCTGGGATATATAGTAGTTTGACATATCGCAGAAAAATAAAAAAGCCGCATCAGAGCACATGCAGTTACCCTGATGCGGCATTTCGTTGCTACCTGGTGTCAATGACTCATCAGTTGAGCTCTATGTAGATTCTTGACATCACGTCTTCGATGGCCATGCGCATGGACTCAGTAGCCTTCTTTTCATCATAGCTTTCACCGCCACCGATGCCCAAAACGGTCACTGCTCTGCTTTTCAACGCGCCGGAGCCGCTATCAGCAAAAACAATCTCGCCAGTCTGCACACTTACCGCTCGAACGTCCACCGTGCTTCGGTACCACTGTTTTCCCACAGAGAAATAACCGCCGCCTTGGGCGCCTGATTTCGCCACGCCAAATTCGGTTACCGCTCCGGTAACGATGTATTTAGCCCCAACAAGTTTGCCGATCTTGACCGCGGTAGACATATCAACAGCACCACTCATCTGGAGATTCTGTTCTTTCATGATGCTTTTGAGTTTGTTCCGCTCGTAGATCCTGTACTTTTTGGTTTTGAACAGCGCGGTGATGAGCATATCAGAGGCTCCCTTCCCCACCCGCCAGTTATGACCTGGAACGCTGGTTTCAAAGTCCATAACCACAATTGGAATTTTTTTCCCGGAGTAGTTGTAAGCAGGCAGCGTCCTGGGGGTGCTTTCTTCATCCTTCTTGGTCTCTCCCCCTGAACCGGCACAGCCTAAAGCAAAAAGAAAAGCTGCAAGAAGTCCTACCAGCAAAAAGCCATTCCTTTTCTTCAACATAGGCCTCTCCTTGTAAAGATGGCATGAATATTAAGGACGTACTTTAGAAACTCAATGAATGACCGCTTTAGAGCATTTTCCGTGCCAACCTTAGCACAACTTTTTTGTGTAGGTCAAAAGATTTCATCAAGGGGTAATCTTGTCCCGAAAATGCAGAGATCTTCTGGGTGGGGACCAGGACTCTTATTGACAAGTGAAAAGGTTTGGCACTGAGTGGTACAAGATTTGCACCAAAAATTATCTCGCTCTGCATAATTGCGTCTCTTTCCCATAAATAAGGAGAGCAGTTCAATGGGAAAGCTTTCCAGGAAAAAAAGGTCTGTGGAAGAAACTGCCGAGCTAGACATCCTGGCAGATACCATTGAAAATGAGATTATTGATCTCGTGGATCCAGTGGAAGAAACACCTCTCGCCCTCAATGATGTGCCCGCGGACGAGAATTTAGAAACGATAGAAACAAATCTCGATCTTTTTCTTGTTGACGGAGAAGAACTCGATGACACGCTCGATGAAGAGTTGATGGGTGTCAATGTCGGAGATAGTAACGAGACGCTGACTCACGAGAATGACGCGGATCTCGATTTTGAAAAATCGCTGGTGAAAATGTTTGAAACGACCGAGTTACTCGCGGCCGAACTTGTAGAGAAGTCATCCCAAACAAAAAAAGTGAGGGAGGCATCTCTTACCGTTGGTGAGGATCCCTCGGATGACGGCAATGCCAATCTGGGACTGGCGGCTGAAGCCACTTATGAAACAACTGGGACTGGAAAGGTACTTGAGTCTGAGGATACACTTCCCGAAAATCTATTCGTCAGTCTAGAGCGCGTGAAAAAAACCCCTGGGAAAAAGGATGGTGTTACCGCTGTTGATACAGAGCCAGAGGCGATATCTGACAAGACGAATTGGATAGATAGCAGCCGCTATTATCCTCTCGCTGTACATGCTATTGATAAAAAAATCGCAAAACATAAACAGGAGATAGAAAAACTCGTTGCCAGAAAAGAGCAGTTAAAGAAGATCTATGTACATTTGAGGAGCATTTTATATTTAGAGGGTGAAGAACTAAGAAAAGCTGTTATGCTGATATTTGCCAAGTACTGGTCCTTGAAATTATTTTTTCTGAATAAAACCAAGGGAGGCGGATTCAACAAAAATATTTTGATTAAATATAATGGCAGAAAGATTCTAGCCAAAATTGAGAGCACCTCCCGTGTCTCTCCGTCCCATAAGTTTATCACCCAAATGTGGCAGGATCTGCACTATTCTGGATTGGGGGCAAGAGCTGATGGCGCACTTATTGTAAATTACAACATAGAGACTGACCCCAAAGATAGAAGCTTGGCATACGTTGATGACAACGAAGATCAGCTTGACGACCTTATCTTCATAGATACCCGCGTGCTCTACAAATTGACTGCTGCAATAATTGACGGTCACTTATCTGTGGAAGAAGCAAAGAAAATATTGTTCAAGAAGGGCAGAGTAGAATTCTAAAGTGCCGATTTAGCCTTTTGACTCTGCTTGATAAGGGTTTCAGGTGTCGGGTGTCAGGTGTCAGGAAAAAGAGACATAGAAGCTGAA
>PPDG01000612.1 GCA_002899795.1 Desulfobacteraceae bacterium
ACTCTGGACCACAGCGGTTAACAACGTGCTTTACGGCAAGTACGAGCGACCTTCACTGGATCTGAAAAATCTCATCATGGGCAGGTACGGACCGTTACCCTTTTATGATCCTCAAGAATGGATTTGCCAAAAGGTGCTTGAATATCAGCGATCAGACGGTAAGAAGTGGCACCAGGTTATTGCCGAAGAAGGGGGAGTGATAAAGTCCCGGGATGCAGACTTGGAGAGAGAACGTGAGAATCTTGAGAACGAAGTCGGGCGGCCGGTTACCAATGAAGATCTGGCTCTCTATTTGCTGTACTCCTTCGATACTGTTTCTTTTCTTAAGTTCGAGGCTCGTTATGGTAAGACCTGGCTTCTACCACCGGAAGTATGGTTCCGACAGGGTGGCTTCGAGGCGGGTGAGACCATTAGCTTTGAAGACGAGCAGGGCAAGCCGCACCATATTGAAGTAATCTCAACCCGCCGAGAAGGCGGTACGGTGATCACCTCGCTGTTAGTGGATCACGAATTCAACACCCTGACTGTGACCCTTGAGGGGGCAGATGCCTGTCCACCACCGGCTTAGCAGCAGGCAGAAGAGCTCAGCTCTCATCGAGCTTCGCGTCATATGCCTTCGGCGTCATTAGGTCAGTGCGCTTCGCTGTCATTTGTTGTAATCGGTAGAGGACAGGAGATAGAAAACAGACGAAAGAAGAAAGAGATTTTTCTGTGGGAGCGGCTTTTAGCCGCGATCTGAATTGCCAAATATGAAATGAAGGGGGAGCAGCGATGAAGCGGCAAACCATGTTTTTTGGCATTCTTGTTTCTTTAGCATTGCTTATCTGGGTGTTGCCTCAGGCATCAGCACAGAACTACGGCCAGATCCGCGCTTTGAAACGTAGGGCAGATACGGTAACTCACCAAAAGAATTCTTTTGTCGCTCGAGTGCTAAGCTCATATAAGATACAGTATCAGATTACCGAGCAGGGTATCGTAGCGCGACTGCATATTGAAAATCGCTGGTATGATGTTAACCAGATTGAAATTGTTCCGGTAACGCGCGAGGTAGATGGAGGGTACCAGGTCATAGCTCACGAAATATTTTTCTACACCGAAGGCGAAATCCTACACCTGGTTTCAGCAGTCAGCATTCATTAGGTTAAATAGAGAATTAGTCGATTCGTAAAATGGTAAACGGTAAGCGGTAAGCGGTGAACGGTATTCCACATCCCGCTTCTCACATCTCACATCCCAAATCTACAATCTAAAATCTGCCCCTACCTCTTACAACAAATGACAGCGAAGCGTAGTGACCCAATGACGGCGCAGCCATATGACGCTAAGCCAAATCCGCAATTCGCAATCCGAAATCCAGAAATTGCTCACTCCTCGCTGTCGCTCGCTGGTTCGTCAAAGCGAAACTGTATCTCGTAGACACCATCCTCCAGACTTCTGTGGATTACATAGCCGGTTTTGCGGAAGACTTTCAGCATTTTTCGATTGGCCGCCAAGACGTATGCCATGAAGCCAGTCACGCCCTTGCTTCGGGCGATCTCAGTCAAGTAGCGAACCAGAAAGGTTCCCACGCCCTTATGCTGCATTTCTGACCGTACCGCAAAATCAACTTCAGCAAAATTGGATTCGTTATCTAGAATATAGCGGCCCACTGCGATAATCTTTTCAGAGCCAATGTCCCCAACAACACCAACGATGGTCATCTCATTTTCATAGTCGATGTTTGCCATAGCTTGGGTGTCTCGATGGGGAAAGACCTTCATGGACGAGAGAAATCGATAGTAAATGTCTTCGTCAGGAAGAGAATAGAAGAATTCCTGCAGGGCACGTTCATCAGTCGCTTTGATAGGGCGAAACAGGATCTCGAGGTCAGGATCGAAGTTGTGGTGAGTCTCCCATTCCTCCGGATAGTACTCACCAGAAGGTGGCGACAGGATCTGGTCCTCATACAGATAGCGAATGCGCTTGGCCTCCGCCAACAGCTGTTGGCGAAATCTAGGATGAGCAATGTTAATAAGACTCAGTGCCCGTTCTCGAATGGTTTGTCCATGCAAGTTAGCAACACCAAACTCCGTGACCACGTACTGAGCTGCAGCCCGGGTACCCACGACACCAGCACCGCGACTGAGGTGGGAGACTATCCGAGACCTCCTGCCATCCGAACTGGTGCTCGGGAGCACGATGATTGACTTGCCACCTTGGGAGCGCGCTGCCCCGACACTAAAATCAACATAGCCTCCTATACCACTGTAAATCTTGTGCCCCAGGGAATCGGCACAGACCTGGCCGGAAAGATCCACTTGCAGGGCCGAGTTGATAGCCGTCATCCGGTGGTTCTTGCTAATAACCTCTGGATGGTTGACATAGTCGCTGGGATGGAACTCCACTTGAGGGTTGTTGTGGACAAAATCGAAAAGCTTACGGCTGCCCAGGCAAAAACTGGCGATGATCTTGTCTTGGTGTACACTTTTTTTCCTGCCGGTAATTATGCCTTTTTCCACCAAAGGCAAATAGGCGTCGGTAATCATCTCTGAATGTACACCAAGGTCTCGTTTGTCTGTTAGATGCGAGAGAACGGCAGTGAGGATACGACCGATTCCCACCTGGATGGTAGCGCCGTCTTCAACCAATTTGGCAGCATATTGTGCCATTCTTTCGGCCATGGCGCGACGTTCAGGTATGGGGGCTTCTGTGAGCGGTTCCTCGTGTTCCACTATGGCATCTAGTTCGCTCACGTGGATAAAACTGTCACCCAACACTCGCGGCATCAGAGGATTGACCTGAGCCACTACATATCGTCCACTCTCAACTGCGGCTTTGGCCACATCCACTGAAACCCCCAGACTACAAAATCCGTGCTCGTCTAGGGGGGATACCTGGATAACCGTAAGGTCAAGGGTGAGAACGCCATTTCTGAAAAGGTTGGGTGCCCGCGATAGATATACTGGGATATAGTCCGCTCGCCCCTCAAACACGGCCTCCCGCAAAGTGTCGGTAACAAAAAAAGTCTTAACCCGGCAGGCATGACGTAAGCTGTCCTGGATCAAGGGACTTGGGCCGAGGGCTATGAAATAGACTACTTCCACATCTACATATTGTCGCAAGTGGGAAGCCAGGGCGTGCACCAGATGCTTCGGTGTGCTACAGCCACTGCCAACAAAGATACGACAACCGCTTTTCAGATAGCGGCCAAAAGCCTCGTCAGCTGTACTAATCTTGCTCTGGAAGGTGTGTCGCCAATCTTCAGTAAACATCCCGTGACTTCTTTCTACACTTATTGTCGGACCCACTAAGTATTTATAGCACAAAGCGCATTATGAGCGGCTTTTTGACGGATATGGAGACGGGCCGTAAGTGTTTAGTGTCCACTGATTGTAATCGCATGTTAACATAAGCATCCCCCGGATTATATGGAGGGCAACCATATTCTTCAAGGGGTAGAAAAGTAAAGATTTTTTCTTGACAATGACAGAGGCTCAATTTTTAATGAAAAAACTTTGAGGTGGGATTTCCGATTCTTGCCAAATACAGAGGAGCGGTTATGAGTAACCGAGGTCTGGTTTTTCTCTTTCCTGGACAAGGGTCACAATACGTGGGCATGGGTAAGGCCTTCTATGACGAGTATCAAGAAATCCGGGATCTCTTTGGCCGGGCCAAAGAGATCCTCAATATGGACGTGGAGGAGCTTTGCTTTGAGGGTCCCGAGGAAGAGCTCGTGCTCACTCATAATGTGCAGCCTACTATCACCCTGGTCAACATGGCATGCTCTATAGTTCTTGATCTCAATGGCGTGAAAGCTGCGGCTGCGGCAGGTCATAGCCTGGGAGAATACAGCGCACTTCATCTGGCTGAGGTATTTGATGAAAGGGCTGTGTTGGAATTGGTGCGACTCAGGGGCGAGCTCATGCAAAAGGCGGCAGATGAGCAACCAGGTGCCATGGCAGCCATTCTCAACCTAGACGCGGCAAAAATCGACGAGGTTTGTGACACCTGTGACATAGAGATGGCCAACTACAACTCGCCGGGCCAGATAATTGTCAGCGGTGTCGAAGACAGTGTTCTTCGGGCCATGGAAATCTG
>PPDG01000234.1 GCA_002899795.1 Desulfobacteraceae bacterium
GTACTTGAAGGCAAGCCGGCGATAACCCTTCCTGATTTGCTCTTCGGAAGCGTCTTGGTCGTCCTCGAGAATCTTGTAGTAGTCTTTCATGGTCTTTGTGGAGGTTTCAGGTGTCGGGTGTCAGGTGTCAGGAAATATAGCCATACAAGCTGAAATCTGACTTCTTTTTTTTCGTGCCTAATGCCTAGTGCCTAGTTGGAACTGCTGCCTGCACTCGTCTGACCTCTGACTTCTGATCTCTGACCTCTGACCTCTTATCTCTATTCTCCGTCTCGCCGTTTCTCCGCGTCCCCGCGTCGTTTCTCTTCTGCCCTGATTTTCTTTACTCCCCATCGAGCCACTCGGAAAGCTTCTCTGTAACCAGCCACTCTATGTCGTTTCTCGTCTGCCTGAAAGAATCCAGACCTTCCATGTAAGGATCCCTCACATGCCAGGGTATCACTTTGCCTTCAAAAGAAGGGGAGATCATACCTTCCAGAGGGTAAAGGACAAGATCCAAGATCAGGTGGAAACCATCGATATCCAACTCACTCAATCCTTTAGAATAAAGGCCGTCGGTGGAGACTCCTACCTCGTCAAGAACTTTTATGGTCTCTTCAGGTATGTAGCCCAGAGCGCTCACCCCAGCAGAAGCCGCCTCGAGCTTTTCACCCCAATGGTGCCTGTCCAACGCTTCGGCCATGATACTTCTGCAGGCGTTTCCATAACAGACGAAAAGAACACTTTTTCTCATAATGCACTCCAGAAGGGAGACAAGTATCGCAATTACTCCAAAAATAACAACAAAAAGGAAGCAAGGTCGTACAAAGATAAGCACTATTTAGAGTTCCGCAAGGGCTTAATATTATTCAACATCGCGACCCTGATCCTTAAGGCCAGTCTCGGATCCCGCCTTGCGGGGGGCAGAGTTTAATGGCTTTGCCGGTACAGGTGGCGAGCTGTTTTGGAGTACTACCGGAATAAAAATTCCAAATCACAAAGACTGAGGTTTCAGTTTTTTTGTTTTTCTTCCCTGACACCTGACACCTGAATTCTGACTCCTTCTTTTTCGTGCCTAGTTCTTCCTGCCCTGATTTGCCTTACTCTTCTGGCGTTGGGGGGAATAGCTTACTGGCGATATCTATTCTCTTTTCGTTGCCATACTTGCGGTCAAACTCTTCTGGGGCATCCTTCCAGAGAATGGAGTTGTGGGCAGCCGCCTGAATGACGCTTTCCAGACTCACGGTGTGATCCACAGAACAATGATCTCCAGTTTCTAGGGTTTTGGTATCCCCAATAATGTCACCACTTTCGTCAAAGGGCCGTAGCACTACACAGCCACAATCAAGGTAGGTTAGAGTGGTCCCGATTGCTGCTACTTCCTTCTCATACAATTCGCTGGTACTCCTTGCTATGGTCTCACCATGGAGTTTCGCCAAATCAGCGGCTATTTTAGCCCGTTCCTCGCTCGTCAGTTCCTTCATTCCCCTCTCCTGTAATCCGGATCAACACTCTTTACCCTAACGTTGCATACCACTTGAGTTTTTCTGCCACGGCCTTCATTTCACCAGCAGAGATGATGACTGGCTCGCCGATACATTTGCTGCGATAATAAATTTCTGCACAAAATTCTATAACTTCTGCGAGATCAAAAGCAAAAGGCAAATTTTTTCCACCTGTCAACAGACCATGATTTGCAAGCAGCACCGCCTTTCTATCCTTCATGGCCTCGAAAGCGCTTCGAGCTAATTCTTCTGATCCGAAGGTGGCGTATTGAGCACATTTTACCTCATTTCCGGCAAATGCCACCAGATAGTGAACTGGCGGCAAGTCCCAATTGAGGCAGGAAAGGGTGGTGGCGTATCTGGAATGTACGTGAACCAGAGCATTGATATCTTTCCGTTGCTGATAAAATATTCTATGCATTGGTAGTTCGCTGGAAGGCTCTCGCTTACCTTCCACCCTTTCTCCATCAACCTGTAGCACAACAATATCTTCGGGCCTGCTGTCGAAGTAGTCGAGCCCGGCAGGGGTAATGGCAAGGAGTCCCTGCTCACGATTGAAGATACTCAAATTCCCTCCAGTCCCAGTGGTAAGTCTGTGGCTTATCAGTTTCTTACCGTATGCAACCAGAAGCTCTCGCTCTCTCTCCAGAAGCATAGTCACCTCTCATTGGCTATCAAGTAAGTGCTAGCACATGGCTCATAGCTGGTGAGAAGCATACTTTTGCGGAACCTCAAAAGTCAACCCTGGCGAATTCTCATATATAATGGGTGAAAAGAAGGAAGTTAGGGTTTACTTTTAGGCCCTGATGGTGTAATAAGGCGGAGGCAGGCAATAATTTGTAATTACTATGTTTTTGGGATAGGAACGTTAGCCGTGAATGACACATCTATGCTTGCATTTGAGGAGAATCCCGAGCAGGTGGAGCAGGCTGATTGGGTGGTCGGCATACCCTCGCACAACAACGCTGCCAGCATCACTCATCCAACGGCGCAGGCCGCGAAGGGACTGCTAGATTATTTTGGTGACAAGAATTCAGTGGTTATCAACTGTGACAACCACTCAGAGGATGGAACGAAGGAAGCGTTTTTACAGACCCCCAGCGAGGTTCCCAAGATCTACCTGTCGACACCTCCAGGAGTAGTAGGCCGCGGCTATAGCCTGAGAAACCTAATAGTCAAAGCAGTAGAACTTCAGGCCCAAGCGGTGATAGTGCTAGACGCTGATGTAGAGAGCATTACACCCCAGTGGATCAAGAATCTCGGGGAGCCCATTTCCGCCGGCTTCGGCTTTGTTGCCCCTCTCTACGTGAGACACAAGTACGATGGTGCAGTTGCCAATGGGATCGTTTATCCACTGACCCGAGCCCTTTATGGTCGTCGAGTCAGACAACCAATTGGTGGTGATTTTGCCTTTGCCGCAAATCTGGCCGAGACCTATCTCAACCATCCCAGCTGGAATGATATGGTGGGCCAATTTGGTGTCGACATCTGGATGACTACCCTGGCTATTTGTCAAGGTATTCCCATCTGTCAGTCCTTTGTAGGGAAACCAAAAATCTACCAAAACGACAGAAACATCGTGCCTTCTGGGCCGGTTTTTTCTCAGGTCGTGGGTACTCTGTTGAACCTTATGATACACTTTCAGGATTTATGGGGAAGGGTGAAGTGGAGCAAGCCGACAGCAATTTACGGTTTCGGCATGGGCGAAGTAGAGACACCCACGTCCCTCGACATTGAGGATGATGAGCTTCACCAAGTTTTTATCCAGGGCTTTGTCCAATATAAGCAGCTCTGGGAAAGCTTTCTGGAGAACAACATCTACAATAAATTGGATGAGATCAGGGAACTCCCTCTAGCCCACTTCAGCTTTCCTTCGGAAATATGGGCTCGTATTCTTTATAGTTATTCAGCTGCTTACAAAAACGAGGTGGTGGAGCGCGAATCTCTATTGCAATCACTTGTGCCTCTCTTTGTAGGCAAGACCCTATCGTATGCAAAAAAAACGGAAAGAATGTCAATTCAACAGGCTGAGGAATACATTGAAAACGAATGCATGATCTTCGAGGAAGCGAAGCCTTATCTGCTCAATAAATGGTAACCAACTGAGTGACTCACGACTCAAGGAAAGAAAGCTTCCTGCAGTTTGGAGGGAAATACTATGGCTAAGATCCTGGTTGTTGATGACGAAGAGCACATCCGGTTGCTCTACTCTGAGGAACTAAAAGAAGAGGGCTACGATGTCATCACCGCGGAAGGTGGGCATGGGCTGCTAGAACGCATTGAACAGGACAAGCCCGACCTTGTAGTCTTGGACATAAAGATGGTGGACTACGATGGTTTAGATCTATTACAGGATATCCGCAATAAATTTTACGACTTGCCCGTAATACTTTCCACTGCTTACGATACCTTCAAAGAGGACATGAAATCCATTGCCGCCGATTTCTATGTGGTGAAATCTTTTGATCTCACTGAACTGAAAAAGAAAATCCAGATGGCTCTGGAAGCAAGCGACGGATCGTGAGAGAATTGTTCTCGCCTCTACTTGTAAGTCAAGCAAACAGACCCCTCCCA
>PPDG01000371.1 GCA_002899795.1 Desulfobacteraceae bacterium
ATTTGGGAAGGCATAGGGCATCCATCGACAAGCTCAGGACAGGTAGAGCATAGGGGAGAAACTAGGCACTAAGGACTAGGCACTAGGCACCAAAAGGAAGGAGTCAGGAGTCAGAAACCAGAATTAAGGTTTCAGCTTTCAGCTTTTGTGTTTTTCTTCCCTGACACCTGACACCTGAAACCCTGAGATTTGGTGCTTGGGATTTTGGATTTCGGATTTCGAATATGTTAGTTGATGGACTAGGAAAGCGGGTTGGGCACAGCCCAACGATGTGACTAATGCTATGATACCTGAGGAATTTATAAAGAGTAACCTTGAGGGCATTGCCTTTATTGCTCCGGAGATCATCCTGACGCTGGCGATCCTTATATTGCTCTGTGTTGGGATAGTACTTCCCCATTGGCGCCACCGTCTGGTTTTTACCATTCTGGCTGTGGCGGGTCTAGCCGGATCACTCTTTCCTTTATGGAAGCTGCCGCAGCCCACACCGGATCTGACCTATCTTTCCAATCTCTTTGTCTGGGACTGGTTGACCTTTTATTCCAAGCCGTTCTTTGCTTTTGTCGGAATTTTTACCATTTTGCTAACCCAGATTAGCGGGGAGATAGACAACTCCGAGTACAGCGAGTCTACTGTCCTGGTTTTGGCCGTCACCATGGGAATGTTGCTTCTGGTTGCCTCCACTGATCTTCTAATGATTTTCCTTGCCTTTGAGACCATGGGGATTTTGAGTTATCTGTTGGTGGGAATCAGGGCAAGAGACGAGCGCAGCGGTGAGGCGGCGCTGAAATACGTGCTTTACGGTGCCTTTACCTCCGGCACCATGCTGTTCGGCTTCTCGCTGGTCTTTGGGCTCGCCGGTAGCACCGATCTTGTGGAAATCGGCCAACAGGTGGCACTTGCCAGCCAACATCCCCAAGATAGACTGTTATTAATTGTGGCCATCTTGTTTTTTATGGCCGGCCTGCTCTTTAAAACGGCATCGTTTCCTTTCCATTTCTGGTGCCCTGATGTCTACGAAGGGGCGCCAACACCCATTACAGCCTTTCTCAGTGTGGGCCCAAAAGCTGCCGGCTTTGTTTTATTCATCAGACTATTTTATCCGCTTTTCGCCTTAGGCCCGGAGACCGGGGTATACCAAGCCATTTCCGGCCTGGAATGGCCTTCTATTCTGGCCCTGGTTTCTGCTATAACCATGACCCTGGGAAATCTTACGGCGATCCACCAGAACAATCTCAAGCGTCTACTAGCCTATTCCAGCATCGCCCATGCCGGCTACTTACTCATGGGTATCGTTGCCCTGAGCGATCTGGGGTTAAGGTCGGTGGTCTTTTACCTGGTGGTTTACCTTTTTATGAATCTGGGAGCCTTTGGGGTGGTTACTATGGTGGCAGCGGCGGGGGGAGGAGAAGAAATAGATTCCTACCGGGGCCTAGGAGTCAGGGCACCTTATGTCTGTGTGGCCATGGCCATCTTTCTTTTTTCTCTCATTGGACTTCCGCCTTTTGCCGGTTTTGTGGGAAAGGTCTATCTTTTTGCGGCGGTTATATCAAAAAAGATTTACTGGTTAGCGGTGGTGGCGGCTCTCAACACCGTCATCTCACTCTACTATTATTTGCGGATCGTCAAGGCCATGTTTTTGGACAAGCCAACTGAAGCTGTCCAGATCCAGGTCCCTCTCAGCTCCCAGGCACTGCTTCTGGCTCTGCTGATTCCCACCCTGGGACTGGGTATTTATTGGCAACCTCTTGCCAGGGTCGTCGAGGGGATGTTTTGAGATGTGGTATCGAAGTCTAGGATTTCAGTTAATTTGCACGGTGAGTGCAATCGCTATTCTGGTCATAGGCGTTTATGCCTCAGTGAACATTAATACCCAGAGAAGTCAGCTTATCCAACAAGTCATTCATAGTTCAAACCAGGTAAGTGAGACCATCAAGCGCAGCATGCGCTATGACATGCTCAAGTATCAGCCAGAGAGGCTGCACCGCGCTATCGATACCATTGGTGCCCAGGAAGGCATCGACAAGGTGCGCATCTTCAACTATTTGGGAGAGATTATCTACTCTTCCGATCGCAAAGAAATGGGCGCCATGGTGGATAAGTCTGCCGAGCAGTGCTACGCCTGTCATGCCAAGGAAAAGCCTTTCGAGCGCTTGACTACCTCCGCCAGAAGCAGGATTTTTCAAACGGCTGCCGGCCATCGGGTGCTGGGCATGATCAATCCCATCTACAATGAACCAGACTGCTATTCAGCCTCCTGTCACATTCATCCCCAAGAGCAAAAAGTCCTGGGAGTCATGGATACAGACGTGTCTTTGGCTGAGGTGGACGCGTTAATCATGAGCAACAAGAGGAAGATGATCCTATTCGCGCTGGTGGCCATTCTCGGGATTTCCCTGACCATCGGCCTCTTTGTGCAGCGCTTTGTGAGTCGGCCGGTAAAGCACCTTCTGGAAGGGACCGAACGAGTTAGCGCCGGTGACCTCTCGACTCCCCTTGACATTTCATCCACCAATGAGATCGGCACTCTGGCAGGCTCCTTTGACCAGATGACCCAACGGCTTCAGATCTCCGAGCAGGAGTTGAAGGCTTCGGAGGAAAAATACCGTTCTCTTTTCGACAATGACCCCAATCCCATCCTTGTTTTCGATCGCGCCACCTTCCAGATTATCGACGCCAATATCCGCGCCACTGAAAAGTACGGTTACTCCAGAGAAGAATTGCTCCAGCTGTCTTTCCGCGATCTGGGTGATCCAGAGGACGCGGAGAAGATTAGGTCTTTGGTGGTGGAGGCTTGTATTATTCTGCCCAAGATCAGGCATCGCAAAAAGGATGGCAGCATCATGCACGTGGACATCCATTCATGCCCCCGGGAGCATCTGGGCGAAGATGTCATTATTGCCAATATTGCCGACATCACCGACAGTATTCAGGCCGAGGCTCAACTGATCCAGGCCAGCAAGATGGCCACCCTGGGCGAGATGTCTGCCGGGATGGCCCATGAGTTGAACCAACCCTTGAATGCGATTCGTATTGGTAGTGACCTCCTGAGAAAAATGGTGGCTCGAGGACAGAGCGTCGATCCGGAGTTGGCAGGCAAGGTGTCAGGCGAAATCGGTGCCCAGGTGGAGCGTGCCGCCAACATTATCAATCATCTGAGGGAATTCGGACGTAAAAGTGACCTGGACGAACTGGAAAAGGTGAATATCAACAAGCCCATTAATGATGTCTTCACTGTGCTCGGGCAGCAACTCAAACTCAGACAAATTACGGTGAACCTGGACCTGGATGAAAACATTCCTCCCATTCTAGGGGTAAGAAACCGCTTGGAACAGGTATTTATCAATCTGGTCATGAATGCCAGAGACGCTATTGAAGAGAAGCGAGAGATGACTCATGGGGAAGCGCCGGAGGGTGTGTTGAGCATCCGCTCCTACCAGGAAGATGGCAAAGTGGTGGCTGTTGTCAGAGATAATGGCAACGGCATGCCCGAAAGTGTAAAGGAAAAAATTTTCGAACCATTTTTTACCACCAAAGAGATAACCAAGGGGACAGGGTTAGGGCTGTCTATCAGCTATGGAATTATCAAAGATTATGAGGGTGCTATCGAGGTGGAGAGCATGGCAGGGAGTGGTACCATCTTCAAGATTAGCTTTCCTGCACTTGCTGCCGAGAAGGACCTGCAAAAGGAAAGTCCAGCATGAAAAAATTACTAGTGATCGATGATGAAGCGAGTACAAGGGACCTGTTGAAAATGTCCCTGGAAAGCGACGGATATACTGTTTTTGTGGCCGAGGACGGTCCCAAGGGACTGGAGATATTTGCCAGGGAGAATCCGCCCGTGGTTCTAACGGATATCAAAATGCCCGGCATGGATGGCATCGAGGTCCTCAGGAGGGTGAAAGAACAGAACCCCGATACGGAGGTCATTGTCATCACCGGTCACGGGGAGATGAATCTGGCGATTGAGGCTTTACAAAACGGGGCAACAGATTTCATCGTCAAGCCCATTAGTGAAAAAGCACTTGCCGCTGCCCTTTTGCGCTCAAGAGA
>PPDG01000143.1 GCA_002899795.1 Desulfobacteraceae bacterium
AAATATGTATTCCTCCGGCGTCCTAACATCTAAGACAACCACCTTCTCGGAATCAACATGCCATTTTGAAAAGGCCTCTTCCGCAGTCAGGTAAAGCCCTAAAACCGTTTGCTTACTCTTTGCAAGACTCGTTTCCGCCAGCGTCAAGGCAGTAAAACTGAAGATCAAACAGAACAATACGGGCACGACTAATAATCTTCTCTTCATAAATTCCTCCTTAAATTAACTCAGCTTCTCGGCGATTCTCTCCCGACTGATTGCTAACACCCAGTAATTATTTCCTGTATTTGCCTATTGGTCAAATAGGAAATCTCTATGGCAAATACCGCCTATCCCTGCCTTTTCTTATGAGTCAGAATTGCGATGTCTTTCAAGAACAGTTGATCTGTGTCTGTCTGCCTGGGAAATGCAAAGAAGTTTGTCGGTCAGAAGGTGGTTGATTTACTGAAGCATTATTTGTATGTAATTAGAAAGAATAGGACTATTTGAATAGCCGCCCGAGATGTCTTTTCTTTTGCGGCTCTGGCGGTGGCAGTCCTAGATGTCGACAAATCACCGCTTCAAGTTCATCTTCTGGGATGTCACTGCCCTCCACTACGATTTCCTCTGCAACCATTACCGCCGGAGCCACCGTCAGATCCAGCTCAAAATATTCATCGGTTAAGTATTCTGCCTTGGGTTTGGATATGGTCTCAATTTCTAGTTCGTACCTCTGGCCCAGCCTGGGCATCATCTCCTTGAAATGCATTCACGGCTTTCCGTTCGGCTCGTTCATAAAAAATTTTACTTTCAGCATGTTTTTCTCCTCTCTAAGAACCACTTCTCCTTACGACTGCCATATTTTTTATAAACTGCGCCGGAGGCAGAAAATCTACCACACGCAAATTACGCCGCTCCCTGCCATTTCTGTCCAAAAACACCACCGTTGGTACCCCTCTGACGTCATATTGGCGCAGCAGATGTTCATTGAGCGGCTCGCCCTTGCGGGTCAGGTCAACCTTGATCATGACAAAGTCATTCTTTGCCAGCTTGACGATTTCAGGATGGTGAAAAGTGATTTGCTCCAGTTCCCGGCACGGAGCGCACCAGTCTGCGTAGAAGTCGATGATCACAGGCTTTTCCACGCTGGTAGCTTTCTTTAAAAGTTGTTCAGAGTAGGGCTGCCAGGTAACGCCAGGACCTCTGGTGACAGTGGAGGCAATCTGATAGGTGGCAAGCAAGATGAGAGCTATGCCGATTCCTTTTTTCAACCAGCCAAAACCACGGAAGGTGCCCGTAGTCCGGTCAATAAAGCCAAGGTGCACTCCTGCTGCCAGAATGACCGCTGACAACAGAATGATTCCCGCAAGGTGTGAAGAGAAAAGGGGTTTAATAAAGTAAGCGGCCATGGCCACCAGCACCCAGCCCAGAAGTTTACGCACCCAGATCATCCATTCCCCGGAGCGGGGTAGCCTATCCAATTTGCCAGTAAAAAAAGCGAGGGTGGCCAAGGGGATACCCATGCCGAGGCTCAACGTAAAAAAAAGCATGAACCCCAGATAAGGATTGCCGGTGCTGGCCACGTAGGTCAGCAGCCCTATCAAAAAAGGGCCGATACAGGGTGCAGCTACCACTCCCAGCGTAAGGCCCATAAAAAGACTGCCACCATAACCGCCATACGACCTGGATGCAGCCTGGGTCAGAAATCCTGGAAGTCTTAGTTCCCACAGACCGAAAAAGCTCAGGGCAAGCCCCACCAGAATCGTGGCTATTGCAATAAGAACAGCCGGGTGCTGGAGTACCAAGCCCAAGAGACCACCAGTGAGGGCAGCCACCACCCCCAGAGTGGAGTTGGTGATAGCAAGACCCAGGAGGAAGAAGAGACTGTGAACAGCGAGAAGGCCGGCTTTGTCTGTGCCGCGTCCGCCAAAATAGGAAACCGTTATAGGAATCAGTGGATAAACACAGGGAGTGAGGTTCAGGGCAAGGCCGCCAAAAAAGACTCCCACAAGGGTCAGAAGTAAGCCCGATTGAAAAAGTGTGGAACCTGGCGCCCCGATTCCTGAGGGCTGCGCCAGAGTGATCTGCCCCTTTTCGGTGGGCAAGCCCATCTCTTTCCAATCTGGGAGCCCCTCAGCGTAGCGATAGACGTTTTCATAACCGAGGCGAACGGCCAGCCTGGCCGCCGAGTCGCTGCGGACTCAGGTGAGACCGTCTCAGTAAAATACTACGTGCCGCTTCTTCTCAGGTCCCAGGAGCTTTTTCATCTCGGACCGCGCCCAGGGAGAATACTGAGTCCACCAGCTGGGAGTTGCCGGTAGGTTCACTGCCCCCTTAATGTGCTCCCGCTGGTACTCCCACCCCTGCCGGGTGTCCACGAGGAAAAGCGAGCCGGGTTCTTTGACAAACTGATCTCTGACAGTCGCGGGGCTGATAAGCTGATAGTTTCCTTTCTTGGCTTCTGCTTGCACCTGAGCCAGAGCTTGAGCATCTGGCTTGGTGTCAGCCAAACTCGTGGTCGAGAGAAGTAGAAAGCTCAGGGCTAGAAAAGCCAATTTTGTTCTCGCAACCATTTTGACCTCTGACCCCCTTTTTTATTCGAGAAAAGGCAACTTTTCCCCCACCCGGTAAGCAAGTGCCTGGCAACTGGCGATGAGATTCTCTTTCTCGTCTTTCACGGTGATGTAATAGTTGCCTGTTCTCCGGGTCTTTGCGACCTCCTTGGCCTCAGCCCGCAGCGTGCTTTCCGGGGATGGGGCCTTGTGGTAGGTAATATTTACATTCAGTGCCACGGCCACGGTGCCGTGTGAATTGCACGAGATCTCGAAGGCCTCGTCGATGAGAGTAAAAATGGCCCCGCCGTGAGTCATCTGGAAAATGTTTTCCATCTCTGTGGTACATTTCATTTCAACAAGCGCATAGCCTTCGTCCACGTCGATCAATTTTAGACCGAGCTTCTTGGCGAAGGGTTCTTTCTCCACTTGCCGTTGCATAGCGTCCTTAATCTTCGGATCCATCTGATCACCTCTCAAAGACCCATTTCTGATATGTGATGTGCGATGTGAGATCCCAAAAACCGTGCTGGTCCATCCCAATTCTCATGTCTCAAATCTGTCCCGTCAACAAGAAACCTCGACGTCGTGCTAGGATAGAAATTAACACTGGTATTTGTCACCCATTTTCTGTTAGAAGTTCACATAAAAGTCCGTCAGGAGGCAAGACAACAGTCTAGAGTAACTGCATGGAAAAGTTCAACCGGAAGGATGTGGCCCATCTCCAAGAGAACCTCCCCCGTCTGGTTAAGAAACCAGTTAATCTCACCATCACCGACAACACCCACTCGATGATCCACATCAGGCCTTCCGGCAGTGGCTATAAAGTGCGTCTTCATCACATGTTCCTTGAGGCAGACAGTGAAGTCTTGAATTCTCTGGCTCGCTTCGTCAAGAGCCGAAATAGGAAAGCACCTTCAGTTTTGCGAAACTTTGTTGCCGTCAACTCACATAAGATAAAGCAATCTCCTCGTAAGGCCCGGCAGACTATAGTGCGCTCGAAGGGACGCTTCTTCGATCTCAATGCTCTGTTTGACCAGGTCAATCGTGAATACTTCGCAAACGAGATTGACTGCCCTATCACCTGGGGAGCCAACAGGAAGGTCCGGAACCAAAATTCCATTAAGCTTGCCAGCTATTCTGACAGAACCAAGACAATTCGCGTCCATCCTGCCCTGGATAAGAGCTACGTGCCAAAGTATGTGATCATGGGTATCGTTTACCACGAGATGCTACACCATCACCTGGGAGTTGAGCATCGCAATGGCCGCAAAATGGCCCACACCACAAGGTTCCGCCAACTGGAAGCACGGTATCTCCATTACCATAAACTGCAAGCCTGGAAGGAGAGGAACCTGCATAGATTACTGGGTAGATGATAAGTGTCTATCCAGAAATACCCTTCCCCTCCCCTGGTGGGAGGGGATAAAGGGGAGGGGGAATTGATAAGTAGCTGAATGTACCTTTAATTTTTCACCCCCACCCTTACCCTCCCCCGTCAAGGGGGA
>PPDG01000241.1 GCA_002899795.1 Desulfobacteraceae bacterium
ACATTATTGTATTTTATAATCAAATTGACACTCCGATATTTCATGGTTACATTTTTACTTATTATAGTTATTTTAGATATTTAAAAAAATCTTTACGCCCTTCCACCTTCTGGCACACCTTTTGACATATGAACCGCAAACACTCTAAAGGAGGTTAGGAATGAAGAAGATCGAAACAATCATCAAACCGATCAAGCTGGAGGAGGTCAAGGATGGTCTTTCCAAGATTGGCATCAGCGGCATGACTGTGAGTGAGGTCAAAGGTTTCGGGCGCCAGAAAGGCCATTCTGAAATCTACCGTGGAGCCGAATACACCGTTGACTTCGTCCCCAAGGTCAAAGTCGAAGTGGTTGTTGATGACGAAATGGCCTCCAAGGCAATTGAGGTCATTTTGGCTCAAGCCAAGACCGGTCAGATTGGAGACGGTAAGATTTTTGTCCGCTCCATCGAGAATGCTTACCGCATCAGGACCGGAGAGGAAGGAAGAAAAGCCATCTAATATTTTGAATTGCCCTCTGATTTCTCATCAATTCTTAATTGTTACAGAAAATAAGATCTAGGAGGAGAGAAAATGAAGAAAATGGTACGAAGAATCCTATTACTGACGGGAGTCCTATTCATGTTCCCCCTGGTGGCCTGGGCCGCGGATGAAGCCCCCACCATTGCCAGCAATGCCGATGCCATCAAGGCGGTGCAGACTCATGCTGATTATGTTTGGACCCTGGTGGCCGCAGCCCTGGTCTTTTTCATGCAGGCTGGATTTGCCATGGTTGAGGCCGGCTTTACTCGCGCCAAGAATGCTGTCAACATCATAATGAAGAATCTAATGGATTTCTCCATGGGGTCCATCTTTTATTGGGCCATCGGTTTCGGCCTGATGTTCGGTGCCACCACCACCGGCTGGTTTGGAACCTCCGGTTTTTTCCTGAGTGACTTCACTCCTGGCGGTGACCCCTGGGTTCTGGCCTTCTGGATGTTCCAGGTGGTATTCGCTGCCACCGCAGCCACCATTGTCTCCGGCGCCATGGCCGAGCGCACCAAATTCGTCGCCTATTTGCTTTACAGCGCTGTGCTCTCCGCCCTGATTTATCCAATATTCGGCAGTTGGGCCTGGGGAGGCCTCTTTAATGGAAGCGGCTGGCTGGAAGGGTTGGGGTTTATCGACTTCGCCGGCTCAACCGTAGTTCACTCCATCGGCGGTTGGGTCGCCTTGGCTGGAGCCATAGTCTTAGGTCCCCGCATCGGTAAATACACCAAAGACGGCAAGGCAAGAGCTATCCCAGGGCACAACCTACCCCTGGCCGCCTTGGGAGTCTTTATTCTGTGGCTCGGTTGGTTCGGATTTAATCCCGGCTCCACCACAGCCGCCTCCAAGGATATCGCCTTGATCTTTGTCAACACCAACATAGCAGCAGCTGCGGGCGCCATTCTCGCCATGATCACTTCTTGGATAAAGTTCAAAAAACCCGAGATAAGCATGAGTCTAAATGGCGCCCTAGCCGGTTTGGTAGCCATAACCGCTCCCTGTGCCACGGTAACCCCTCTGAGTTCGGTGATAATCGGCGCCATTGCCGGTGTCCTTGTGGTGCTTGCAGTACTGTTTTTCGATCGGATCAAGGTGGACGACCCGGTGGGAGCCATTTCAGTACACGGCGTCTGCGGTGCTTGGGGCACCCTGGCAGCTGGGATCTTTAATATCGGTGGAACCTCGGCCAAGATCATAGCTGTCCAGCTTATAGGCATTGGGGCTGCCTTCATCTGGGCTTTCACTACGGGATTCATTCTGTTCAAACTGATTGACGCTACCGTTGGCATCAGGGTCAGCCCAGAGGAAGAAGCAGAAGGACTTGATTACAGCGAGCACGGTGCCCGGGCTTATCCCGACTTCCAGATCGTCTCCGCAACCTCAGCGGTAATTGGATCAGGCGGCATGAGCAAAGAGGTCTGGCCTTCAATACTCACAGCACCGGAGGCTCATTAGTCTACATGCTGATTGTGTGGCGAGACTATGCAAGGGCGGGGTTCACCAGCTAACCCTCGCTAAGGCGAGGCGACCAGACCCCGCCCACGATCTTCAGAAAAACAAAAAATGAATAATTTTTTGATACAATAAAGCTTGAAGATAAAATGACAATTTTGTATGTTAGCGAACGAATCTTATGACAAAATTGTATTTTCCTGATTATACCCTTGACCCAAATTATAACTATAAATTATTGATAATTAAGGCTTTTCAGTATTTCAATCTTTTGGCACAGCTCTTGCGGATAGGTAGCCGATGACTTTCGGAAGTAAGCTATCTCGACATGCCAGACTCTCACAGAACATGGAGAAACTTGGAAATCAGCTTGTAACAAAAAAATTCTAAAGGAGGAGAGAATAAGATGAGCGAAGCAAAAACACCTAAAGACGTAATTAAGATTGTTAAAGAAAGAAATGTCAGCTTCATCCAGTTCTGGTTCACCGATGTGCTTGGAATTTTAAAAAGCTTTTCCATTACCCCATCAGAACTGGAGGAGGCCTTGTCAGAGGGGATGGGCTTTGATGGCTCTTCTGTTGAAGGGTTTGCCCGGATCGAGGAGAGCGACATGATCGCCAAGCCCGATCCCGCCACCTTCCAGTTTCTCCCGTGGCGGCCGAAAGATAGACCGGTTGCCAGGATGTTCTGTGACATTTTGGAGCCCGATGGAACTCCATATGTAGGAGATCCGCGGTATGTCTTCAAACGCATCTTGGCCAAGGTGGCTGAACAAGGATATACCTATTACCTGGGACCGGAGCTCGAGTATTTCTACTTTGAAAACAACGAAACCCCAAAGATCATTGATAAGGGCGGGTATTTTGACGCTCCACCCTTGGATACAGCTGGACATTTAAGAAGAGACACCATTTTCGCTCTACAGGAAATGGGAATCCAGGTGGAATACAGCCACCATGAAGTTGCCCCCAGCCAGCATGAGATTGACTTGCGCTACGACGAGGGCTTGAGGATGGCTGATACAGCTTTGACCATGAGGATTACAGTCAAAGAGATTGCCCGGCAGAATGGCGTCTATGCCACTTTCATGCCTAAGCCCCTCTTTGGTGAGAACGGCAGCGGCATGCACACCCACCAATCTCTATTTAAGGGAGACGCTAACGCCTTCTACGATGCCAGCGACCAGTATCATCTCTCCGCTATGGCCAAGTCCTACATTGCCGGGATCATGGCGCATGCCCGGGAGATGGCTCTTGTGACCAATCAGTGGGTCAACTCTTATAAGAGGCTGGTTCCTGGATATGAGGCTCCTGTCTATGTTGCCTGGGCCCGACGCAACCGCTCCACCATGGTGCGAGTGCCCATGTACAAGCCCGGCAAGGAAAAGGCGACCCGGATTGAGTTCCGCTCTCCAGATCCGGCTTGTAACCCGTATCTGGCGTTTGCGGTGATGCTGGCAGCCGGGATGAAAGGGGTAGAAGAAAACTACCAGCTTCCGGAGCCAATAGAAGAAGATATCTACGAGATGGATGAGATAGCTAGGGAACGGGCGGGAATTACCTCGCTGCCAGGGAGCCTCTACGAGGCGCTCCAGGAGATGGAAAAGAGCGAGTTAATGCGCGAGACTCTGGGAGATCACATCTTCAATAAGCTCATTGCCAACAAGAAAATTGAGTGGGATCGTTACCGCACTCATGTGAGCGAGTTCGAGATAAGTAATTATCTACCCATTCTATAAATATGGGTACAAGGCGCAAGGAAATAAAGCGGGCAGCGGACAGCGGGCAGCAAGCAGTAATGAAGACTGGGGACTAAACACTGACAGGATTGTCTGAGTCTGGATCCCGGATATCCGCCGACGGCGGATTCCGGGATGACGTCTTTAGACGGGCACGGAGGCCCGCCCTACTGGATTCTGGGTCCTGAATTCTGACTCCTTGACCTTCTGATTGCAGATGACTGACAATCGCACTGAAAGACTTTTAGAGATCTTGGCCGTGACCTACGGCACTAGACCCTCGAACTGGCACACCCGGCAGACTCCCTTCCAGGTGCTTA
>PPDG01000440.1 GCA_002899795.1 Desulfobacteraceae bacterium
GATTGCTTTAAGAATACTCTATTCATTTTTCCAAGAACACTGCGGAGCTTCGGCTCCGCTTTCTTAATGCTCCAGTCAGGCTCGGAGTGTGGATTAAGGGATGTAATTTACACTTTCTGACTGATCGAACTTAATTCGCATTTCTCATAGTTACACTTCGCACCCACGTCTCCTAAACGAAATAGACAAATCCTGGTCATATTGCAGATTGACAGGGTTGGTGGCATCTTTATAATGCGTGGGTTTTATTGAGTGAAGCCTTACGGAAAGGAGGCAAATATGAGCAAACTAAAAACGATGGCTATGGTTGTGGTAACTACAGCGATGTTCTTAGGAGGTAACCATGTTCTAGCGCAATACCAGTCTGCTCCTGGAGGTTGGATGCAAGACAGATTTAATTCGATGGATACTAACAATGACGGGAAAATTAGTTACGAAGAGTACATGGCATACCACCAGAAACTATCTGAGGAAAGGTTCAAATCCATGGACGCCGATGGCGATGGATTTGTGACCCAAAAAGAACACCAAGAAGCGGCGGGGGAATTTAGGGGAAAAATGAGGCGAAAAGGCATGAAAAAGGGCTCCTCCTACTAGAGACAGAATACTAACCATATGTTGGCTTTGAGTTGTGATGGAAGATGGGTATATTGCCTGGCCCTCACCGTCTTTCGCCGGTGGGGTTTTTCTCTGTCCGATGCCAACAGTGCCTTTACACTTTCCTGTATCTTGTACCACATTAAATCCAGCCCGAGTTTAGATTAAGGGATGTAATCCGCAGTTTCGCTGTAACCGAGTTCGAGCTCAAATTTGTCACCCTAATCCACATTTTGCTTTAGCAAGCAATCGGAAACCCTCGGTATAAGAAACTACGCCATCTTGGGCCATTTCGGACATCATAAACAACGTATTTGCGGCTCTCCCTTTTCAGTCTAGCCTTCAGGTAAATTTACTGATTGACATAACAAAACATGTGCTACAATACTTGCCATCTTTATTACTGAAATGACCAGACAAACACTTTTTAGGGGGAGGAAGAAGATGTTAAAGGTCAAACCTGTCGGGATCGCAGCTATACTCGTTGCCACCATGTGGTTTTTGAGTGCCAGTGCAGGCAGCCAGGCAAAGACGGGAGAAGTAGCCGAAACGGTAAATCCAACAGAGGAAGTAAACCGTTTTGACAGCGAAATAAGCAACGCACAAAAAAGCCAAGTCAATGTCTTGGCACCGATCTCTTTCGGTAAGGCTGAGAAATACCTCAATGATGCCAAGGAAGCATGGGCGGGTGGAGATGAAATTTCAGAAATTCTTGAAGACATCATTTCTGGGCGTATACAACTCCAACGTGCTGAGGAGATGGCGCAAGTGGCGAGGACAACATTACCCAGCGTTATCAAAGCTCGTGAACTGGCCCGTGCTGCAGGCGCTACCAGTTTAGGTAAGGATTATGTTAAGGCAGAGAAACAGTTTCTCAACCTCACCAAAGCGATAGAGAAAAACGACCTCAAGTATGCCCAGAATAACAGGGATAAGGTTGGCGCTGCTTTTGACCAACTTGAGGTGCGAGCTATAAAAGAGCAGAAACTCGGCGAAGCTCGCAAGTTAATCGATCAGGCAGAGGAGGAAGGCGCAAAGAAACTGGCACCGCAGACTTTGGAAATTGCTGAACAGAAATTAAAAGATGCAGATGAATTTATTTCAGAGCATCGTTATGAAAGAGAAAAGATACAGCAAAAATCCAGCGAAGCACTTTTCCAAGCCGAGCGTCTTCTTGAAGTGACAAGGCAAAGTAAAAAGATAAAAGAAATCGAGCCTGAGCAGATCAGCCTTTGGGTGGAGGGAATCTTGAGCAAGACAGCGAGCACTCTTTCTGCTCCTGACATGCGGAACGAATCGTTTCATACGCAACGTGAAAATGTTCTCGGCTCAATTAGCGCACTCCAAGAGGATAAGCAATTACTTGCAAGCCAGGACAAAGCCCATGTAGAGGAAATTGAGTCCTTGAAACAGCAAATTGCCCTGTTGGAGGGAAAGACTAAGGAGGAACAAGCAGCCATAGAACGCTTGGAGAAAGAAAAGAGGTTCAATGAACTTTTCAATGAGGTCACAGGGTACTTCAGCACAGGCGAAGCGGAAGTATACAAACAAGGCAATAGATTGATAATTCGGTTAAGAGCAATCCAATTTCCGGTGGGTCAGTCGATTATCATGCCTGATAATTACGGACTATTAAGCAAGGTTCAGCGAGCGATTAGAACCTTCGGTGAGCCAGATGTTGTAATAGAGGGGCACACGGACACGACAGAATCAGAAGAGGTCAGTGAACACCTGTCGCAGGAACGGGCTGAATCGGTTCGTAAGTACTTAGTGGCGAATCAAACCCTACCAGAAGACAAGATTGTTGCTGTCGGCTACGGTTCTAAACGACCTTTGGCATCCAATGAGACTGAAGAGGGACGTGCTATCAACCGCAGAATCGATGTGGTTATCTCTCCTACAACGCAAGCAGGATAAACACCTTGGCCCAAACGACAGGGACATTCTTGATGCATTAATAATGAAGAAGCAAGGACTTCAAACCGTCAGAGTTGAAAAAGCCTTTTATTAAGTCACCTGTCATACGATGGGTGGCTTTTTTATTCCCACAACCCATTTTTGTTGATTAAGAACTCCCTTTCGATACAGAGGAGTGTGCATTACATACTTTAATCCACACTTTTCCTCTTGAGACCCAGCTACAATATCTTGGCTTAAACTAAGAAAATGCGGAGTCCCTGGCTCTGCTTTTTTCTTCTCAACATTCTGTACCAGAGTGAAATCCAGTAGAGTGTGAATTAAGGGATGTAATCTACATTTTTGCTGTAATCGAGGCAGGTACAAATAATTCTGATTAAGTTCACTTCGGTCATGTATTAGAAAATGCACTGGCGAGGAGAAATCATCGTTTAATCAATGGTTTGCCTTGAGTCATATAACTAGCGTCACGCAGTGTGTGAGTCAATCCTACCCAAAGATTTCCCTTTTATGCTAGCATATTATCAAACCTCTTAAACAATGCGGCTTAGGTATTCCAAAGTACACTCGTCTTTCCAGATTTTTCCGATATTTCAATTGTCACAGGCATATTCTGATCCTTTCTTTGGTCATTCGAGACCAACCTTATCTTCTCGATTAAACATCGGAATACTTTTATCTCCACAGCTGTCAAAGGTTCAATTTAGCTCCCCCCTCCACATTGGCATATTATTTGCCTAATATTGTTGGTCTTAGCGGTTTCCTTTGCTATCCAAGAGGTGGACAGCCTCTTATTTTTCATTGTCGCTGGATTCCCTCAAGTGCTCAGACACAAAAGATCGAGAATCTATCCCAATGACCAAATTCTTTAGGCGGGACTAGCGCCTATGATCACTCACGAAAATGTGTCTATTATCAGTCTAGCGAAATCACTCGAGATTTATTCCTTGAAGATTGCAGTCTACCCAATGAGGAGATCTGTAAAAAGACTAGGTACTCCAAGATTGCCTAAGTATTGTCCTGTAATACCCTATGCCTTCCCGTCTTTAGCGGTATTATTTATCGTTCTGCCTTTTTCTGGTCAAGCTGCATATTCAATGAATATTACTTTGGTTTGGGGTGCCAATTCCGGGGTGGATATAGCTGGCTACAAAATTTATCACGAAAGGGGGTGATAAAGGGTAATTCATTGCTGCATGGTGATCTTTAGAAGTTGTGATTGTAGACAAAGAAAGAAAAAAGGGAGAAGAACATGAAAAGAGCGACTATCATTTCTTTAGTTTTGATTCTGGGTTTTTGTCTGGTAGCAGGTGCTTTCGCTGCAGATAAAGATGCTATTAAGAAACAAGTAGATGAAATTGTTGTATCCATCGATAGCGGGAAAAAGGCTCAGGACTTTAAGGATGCAGCACAAAATAAGCCCAGCTATGTATTTATAATGAAAGACGGTGGACAGATGTTGGTGCACCCGTCATTAGTTGGGCAAAGCCTTAAGGAGAAAGCAGAGCCTGTTTATA
>PPDG01000087.1 GCA_002899795.1 Desulfobacteraceae bacterium
ATGGGGCTCAATGATACAGACTTTGGCCCTGGAAGGAAAGGGTCAATAAGCAGCAAAAATGATCTACCTTTAATCTGTAGAGTATGAGAGAAATGTCCCGAGGCCCAGGTTAAGAATTTTTCTCAATAACCACCTTCGGATTTCAACATTGAGCTGGTTTGTGACTATGGGGAGCCTTTCTAGCAGCAATGTTTCACGTGAAACATTGGCTGATCTCAAGGCGGTATTTCTCTTTGAAAATTGGAGGCGGTGTGCTATTGTGTGCCAGCACTTTGAGGTTGGACCGAACCGGAGCCATCGCCCTGCAGGTAGAGGCCACTCTTAAGCTAACTCAATAGGTTAACTAGGATTGTCAGCAATCGCGCTAAAGCGGTAGAATAGCAAATATAACCTCCTCATTGCCAAGGTGGGGAGGATATAATACAGGACAATAGCGGGTACGGCAGGTTATAGAATATGGCCAAGATCATTGCCATCGCAAATCAGAAAGGGGGAGTGGGAAAGACTACCACTTCCGTAAATCTCGCGTCTTCGCTGGCCGTGGCTGAACGACGCACCCTACTTGTGGACTGTGATCCACAAGGAAATGCCACCAGCGGCTTGGGTGTCCAGCGAGGACAGATAGAGAAAGACCTCTATCAGCTCCTCATCAACGAGACTCAACCCTCGGAAACTGTCTGTACAACAGCTTTACGATATTTGCATCTCATTCCTGCAACCAGAGAACTCATTGGCGCCGAGATTGAACTGCAGGTTCTCGAGGCGAGAGAAAAGGTATTGGGTCATGGTCTAAGCAGCATGATTTCCCAATATGACTACATCATTCTGGACTGCCCACCTTCGCTTGGGTTGCTTACCGTCAATGCCCTGACAGCCGCCAAGACAGTGATAATCCCCCTGCAGTGTGAGTACTACGCCATGGAGGGATTGAGTCAGTTGCTTAGGACCATTCAGTTGGTAAAAAGAACGCTCAATCCTGGCTTGGGTGTTGAAGGTATCTTGCTTACCATGTTCGACAGCCGGAACAATCTCTGTCACCAGGTTGCAAGTGAGGTCAGAACTCACTTTAAAAGGCGGGTGTTCAAAACGGTGGTACCCCGCAATGTTCGTCTGAGCGAAAGTCCCAGCCATGGTAAACCTGCCCTCCTCTATGACGTAAATTCAAAAGGAGCGCGGGCTTACTTGGAACTGGCAAAAGAAATGATCAGGCGAGAGGTAAATGATGATGCTTAGGTTCTTTGGGCTGGTCGATTGGGGCTGGGGCAAGATGCTGTAAGAGCCAGAGCAACCAGACAACACCGAAAAGAATGGGTTAGAAAGGCTATGGAGCGAAGCAGCAAAAAGAAAGGATTGGGCAAAGGGCTGGGAGCGCTTATTCCTGACGCTGATTTTTTGGTACGCACTGGCGATCAATTTTTCTACTGTGGCATTGAGGAGATCACCCCTAATCCCAACCAGCCGCGACAAAATGTTAGGGATAAGGCCTTCAAGGAACTGGTGGACTCTGTCCGTGAAAGGGGCATACTGCAGCCCCTTTTGGTGAGAAGCACAGAGGGGGGATACCAGTTAATAGCAGGGGAAAGGCGATGGCGGGCCGCACAGCTGGCTGGGCTACAGCGGGTCCCGGTAATTATAAAGGAGAGCGATGAGCCAGAGTCATTTGAGCTAGCTCTCATTGAAAACATTCAGAGAAAAGATCTTAATCCCATCGAAGAAGGAGAGGCCTACAGAAGACTCCACCAGGAGTTTCAATTAAGCCAAGAGAAAATTGCCAAGAAGATAGGGAAAGACCGCTCCACTGTGGCCAATTTGATTCGTCTGCTGAAATTGCCTGACAAGATCCGCAATGACATAGTGGATGGGGTGTTGAGCATGGGGCACGCTCGAGCACTGCTAGCGTTGCCTGCTGCAGATGCACAACTGCGAGCTAGAAATACCATTGTCAAACGAAGCCTTACCGTGCGGGACACAGAAAAGTTGATCCAGGCTCTGCTCAAGAAAAAGAAGAAAGTGAAAGCTGCAAAGCCGCTTGACAGCCATGAACGCGCCATTATCGATCGACTTATTCGTCACTTCGGTACCAAAGTGAATATCGCTCGTCGAGGCAAGAGGGGTAAAATAGAGATCGAATTCTATTCTGATGAAGACCTTCAACGCATTCTGGATCTTTTCTTGAAAAGCTCTTGAAACATCCAGGCTAGTTTTCTTTAACTCTTCAAAATCTTGTTCCATCCTTTGTAAATGATGTGCTCTGCATCAGTTTGATTGTCCATTCTATTATCGCCCATAAATACTTCCAGATAACAGCCGTACCAAGACAGAACTAATAGCAGAAAGTGTTAAGATAACGTAGAATTAAGATTGATATTCTTGATCAGTGGGCAAAATAGGAGATTATCCACGAAGGACGCGAAGTCACGCTTAGAAATAGTCTAACCGCAGTTCCAGCTTAGCGATTCTTAGCACCCTTAGGGGGAAATTGATGATGCCCCCTAATTATAGGTATTGATTTTCCTGAACTCGATTTATTTTAGCAGCCTTTGCACTCTCTACAGCGAATAAGTAGCTACATAATTAGTATCTTGATAATCTGTGTCCATCTGTGTCCCATTTCAACCATAGAGTAGATGTTCAAACTTAAGTAGAATTCGAAATAGGAAGCGGAACCATGGCAGTACACGTGGTTATTGATGGATATAATCTTATTCGCCAATCTGCGACGCTCAGCGCACAAGAGGAGTTGTCCCTCGAGCTGGGGAGGGATGCCCTCCTTGAACGTTTGCGGCAGTACAAGCGGGTGCGAAGTCACCGAATAACCGTAGTTTTCGATGCTGCCAACAAACCGCTTCTTGCTGAAGAACAGAGCCAACATAAAGGGATAAGAATGATTTACTCAGGGCAGGGAGAAACGGCTGACACAGTGATTAAGAGGATTTGCCAAAATGAAGGTGAAAAGGTACTGCTAGTGACTACAGATCGGGAGTTGGCCAGCTATGCTGAAGCGCGTGGTTCTGTGGCCATAGATTCAGAAGATTTTGAAGTAAGAATGGAAATGGCGCTCTATGTGGATGCCAAGGGAGTGGAAGAAGGGGATGAGGAGGAGAGATGGCATCCCGACAAAGGAACGCGCAAGAAAGGGCCTGCGAAGAGACTCTCAAAAAAGGAGAGAAGACGACGCGACAAGTGGCAAAAGGTTTAGGGATTTGACATTGTAGATTTCAGATTTGGTAGGGTAAAGTGATATATTGTGGCGGTAGCTTGAATGGCAAAGTTTAGATTAAAGTATGTTCGGTCAGGCGAAAGTGACGATCAGTCTGCCTCTTCTTCGTCTTGCTCTTCTTGGCTCTCTGTAAGCTCTTCCTCGTCAACGTCGGTAGCTTCCTCTATCTTGCCCTGCCGCCGCGCCATCTTGTCCAGGGCCTTTTGCTTGCGCTTGATCTCTTTTTGCCGTTTCATAAAGCTGTGTTGACCACGTCTTGCCATTGCACTCTCCCATCTCCAAACTCTTTAATTGATCCAGCTGAGTCAGGGGGTTTCGGTGGTATAACTTCACCTTGCACTAGAGATAGACAAAGTGCTTACTGTCGGCCATAAAGACCGACTTACCCACCTCCTTGAATCCAGCAATAAAAACCCCCAGAAGTCCCTAGAGGCTCTGGGGTTACGCACCAAAACCAACGAAAAAAGATGATCAACTATGACACTTCTTGACAAAGTAGTCAAGAGGCCTGGAAGTGGCAGCTCATACCCAGCATGCTGTAAACAGGCCACGTCTGGGTGAGGCCTGCGAAAATAAAAAGGGCATCTTGTCCTATTTAGACGAGATGCCCTAGATAAGCGTGTTGCTGCTAACTAAACTTTGGTGACGTTCACTGCAGCAGGACCTTTTTGGCCCTGCTCCACATCAAAAGTCACGCTGTCGCCATCATTGAGAGATTTGAAACCCGTTGCGTTGATCCCTGAGTGGTGAACAAATACATCCGGGCCTTCTTCTTGCTCGATGAAGCCGTAGCCTTTGCGCTCA